>JASMTL010000115.1:0-7325 GCA_041694315.1 Methanosarcinaceae archaeon
TGAGTGCATGGCATATAAGAATTACATTGGATTTGTCAGAGTTCAGTTTGCCATAGGTCTCATAAGCTATGGAAACCTCTGCCAGTTCATCACCACCAACAAGCCTGAAGGGTTCTTTTAAATGATGATGATGTTTTGTTTCCACATAACCTACAGACCTCTCGGTCATACATCCACCTCGTTCAACGCCTGATCAAGGTCTGCGATCAGGTCTTTTGCATCCTCGATACCAATGGACAAGCGGATGTAATCAGGCGTAACACTGGTACTTGCCTGTTCTTCGGAGGTAAGCTGCTGATGGGTGGTGGAAGCGGGGTGGACAACGAGACTCTTTGCATCCCCGATATTGGCAAGATGGGAAAACAGTTCAAGATTTTCTATGAATTGTTTACCTGCCTCAAATCCTCCCTTGATACCGAATCCTACGATCGGTCCGAAACCCCCTTTGAGATACCTTGCAGCCCTTTCATGACTGATATGGTCTTCAAATCCCGGATAATTTACCCATGCAACTTTCGGATGACGCTGCAAGAAACGGGCAATCTCGAATGCATTTTCAGAATGCTTTTTCACACGCAAGAAAAGAGTCTCCAGTCCTTGCAGGAAAAGGAACGAATTAAAAGGACTTACTGCCGCTCCCAGATCCCTTAGCCACTGGACCCGGGCCTTCATGACAAAAGCAACGTTACCCATTTCAGGAACTTCCTTGAAAGCATCCCAGTACACCAGCCCATGATAACTCGGGTCAGGTTCAGTGAACTCAGGGAATTTACCGTTGCTCCAGTCGAAATTGCCGGAATCTATTATGACACCTCCAATAGAGGTTCCGTGGCCACAGACATACTTGGTAGCGGAAAGAACGACAATATCAGCACCGTATTCGATGGGTTTCACAAGCCCGACACCGACTGTGTTGTCCACGATCAGCGGTATACCGGCTTGGTGGGCGATGGCCGCAATTGCTTCAAAATCCGGGACATCGAGTTTGGGATTTCCTATGGACTCGATATACACAGCCCGGGTATTCTCATTGATGGCCTGCCGGAAGGCTTCCGAGTCGGTGGAATTCACAAAGGTGGTCTTCCTGCCCAGTTTGGGGAATGTATGGTTGAATAACTGGTATGTCCCACCATAGAGGTTATCGGCAGCCACAATCTCATCACCCAGTTGGGTGATAGTCAGCAGAGCAAGGGAAATGGCCGACATGCCGGAGGAAACCCCTAAAGCGCCTGTTCCTTCTTCCAGGGCCGCCATCCTCTTTTCAAAGACATCGGTGGTAGGATTCATCATGCGAGTGTAAATATTGCCAAATTCCTTCAGGGCAAACAGGTTTGCCGCGTGTTCTGTATCATCAAAGACATAGGCTGTGGTCTGGTAGATGGGAACAGCCCTTGAACCTGTGGTGGGATCCGGTTCCTGTCCAGCATGTATGGAAAGGGTTTCCGGATCATAATTATTTGATCTGCTCATTGTTTACACCTCAATCGACATTAAGGTTATATTTTACTGCTATCTCCTTAAAGGCATCTGAAAGATAGTCTATCTTTTCCCTGCTGAGGCCATAGGTGTTCAGTTTCCATGCCCTGGTGGCACCCGGGAACATCCCGACAATCCCTAGTTTTGAAAGTTCGTCACTCAGGAAGAAGCCACGGCGTTTGTGTTCCTTTGCCACTTTATCGAAGGTCTGTGTTGTATCCACTTTGGTCAGTGTGTGTCTACGGGGGTACTCAGAAATCACCTTATTGCCTTCTATTTTCAAGAACTCTTCCATGAACCGATTGGAATTGCGGACCTCCTCATCCCAGTTCTGTGTACGTTTTTTCACATGCGGGAATGAGGCCATCATGGCAAGCAGGGTACCTCCCATAAGAGTACATCCCATCATCTCCACTTCCTTGATGCCGAACTTACGTCCAGTTACATCTCCCTTCATCTGGGTTGTGCGGAAGATGAGGTCTGCATACTCATCCGTTGTGGCCAGCACCCCTGAGGGAGCCGGGGAGGCCATACTTTTGTGACCGGAACCTACCACGAAATCGGCACCCAGTTTCTTGCCATCGACAGGCATCACACCCACGGTGTATGCACCGTTATAGAGCACCGGTATGTCATAATCATGTGCAACCCCGGCTATGGATTTGATATCGTGTTCATTTGCATACTGGTAATCAAAGTGGTCCATCATCATAAGGGAAGGAGGTTTTCCGTCCTCTCTGATAACATCCTCTATCTTTTCGGCCGTTGAGCCAACATCTACCTTGTTGTCATCGTCCAGTGGTATTTCCCTGATCTTGCCTCCGGCAGCCTCAACTGCCAGGAATTCCGTGTAATGTGCCAGGGATGAAACGATTACCGGATCATCTTTTTCCACAAGAGAAGATGTAACTGCCTGGAAACCTCTCCTGGCCCCGGGAACCACCCTGGCAGTATCCATATTCACAAAGCCTGCCAGTTCTTCGTGGAAATCAGCAATTGGAGGGCGACTAATTTTGTCGAGACGAAAAGGCTTGCGGCATGAGTCACAAGTGGAATATCCATCCCCGTAGGATATGAGAGCCTTCCTTGCCTCAGGTGTAAGTCTGCCTGCAGCCTGGATAGGCTGGATGTTTATATTTCCCTCTTCCCTGTACCTCAATCCTATACGGTCAACTATTTGGGGAAAATTGGCCTGTTTTTCAGAAGTACCTTTTTCGAGGGCCTCAATAACCGATTTAAGGTTAGCAGTAGATTTCATGAATGCGTCTTCTTCCACGGCAGACATGCCGGTGGGAAGGGATCGACGAATTATCTCCCGCATATCCTCCAGCTCAAAAAAGGCCTCAAAGGTCTTCTCTATCAAATGGTCTTTGGAGCCTTTCATTTTCTTCCTCCTAAAGGCCGGGGTGAGAGTCGAACTCACCTACACCGATCTGCAGTCGGTTGCATAACCGCTCTGCCACCCGGCCGATACGTATCCATTATTAATCCACATCATTGTTTTTCCAGATGAAAAACTATAAAGAAGAGATAAAGGCAGCCAGTGCCTTCATCGCTTCTTTCGTGGTGGTTGGTGTTTGCAGACATTTGATGCCCTCAATTCACAATAGTGAATTAACAATTGTGAATTGTTGCCCCTTGTATATATAATTTGTGGAGGAATAGCAAAAAGAAAAGTTAGTCATTACTGATCGTCAGGGCAGGCATCATCAGCCCTGAGCTGGCGGCAAATCTCACAGAACCTGTGAGAGAGATCATCAACCGTACCATTCTGGATATCGACCGCAAGACTGGCTATAGAAGCTTTTATTTCGTCATCAAATTCAATCCTGTAACCTCTTTTTTTGGTAAGATACTGGGAAACCGCTGAAGGAGCCATCCCGAAAAGCTTAGCCACTTCCTGTTGGGTTACACCGTTATCCACCAATTCTTTTGCAAGGGCAGCCCTGATAGCAGGCAGGACATCCCATACCACAACCTGACACGGAGTTTCAGTTTTCATATTCTCACGCTTCATTTTCTATAGATATTGACCTACAGGTATATCACTATTGTGAATGGCAGTTGGTGCTTTCTACCGAACATACGTGCAAAAACTTAAAAGGCATAAAAAGATAATATGTTCACAATTGTGACACGGACGTATTAAGCATTAAAGAACGATAAAATATCACAATAAATAAAGGAGGTCACAATGAAAGCCAACATGGAAAATACAGGAAATATTGTCTATCTGGACCATGCAGCCACAACATTTACTGATCCGAAGGTACTGGAAACAATGTTGCCATATTTCACTGAAAAATTCGGCAACCCCTCTTCACCTTACGATATGGCAAACGTATCCAAAGAAGCGGTTGACAGTGCCAGACAGCAGGTGGCCACTGCCATCAATGCAGATACAGATGAGATATATTTTACAGGTGGAGGGACCGAGTCCGACAACTGGGCAATCAAGGGCATTGCCTTTGCCAACAGGAAAAAAGGCAACCATATAATCACCACCTCCGTAGAACACCATGCAGTCCTGCATACATGCCAGTGGCTGGAAAAGCAGGGTTTTGAGGTTACCTATCTTCCAGTGGACAAATACGGACAGGTCAGAACAGAGGATGTAAAAAAAGCCATCCGGGACGATACAATCCTGATATCTGTAATGCTGGCAAACAACGAGATCGGCACAATTCAACCAATCCCCCAAATTGGCAGGATAGCCCGGGAGAAGAACATCTATTTCCATACGGATGCCGTACAGGGTATCGGCCAGATACCTGTGGATGTGGAAGCCCTGAATGTGGACTTACTCTCCCTCTCCTCCCATAAATTCTACGGACCAAAGGGTGTAGGTGCCCTGTATATCAAAAAAGGCACCCGGCTCGATAACCATAGCCATGGGGGTGCCCAGGAGAAGAAAAAGAGGGCAGGCACAGAAAATGTTCCCGGTATTGTGGGAATGGGTGCAGCTATCGAACAGGCCACATCTCAACTGGAAGAGCATGCCGCTCATATGAAAAAACTGAGAGCACAGCTGGTAGAAGGCCTCCTGCTGATCCCGGCCACCCACCTTGCAGGCCATCCGGAAAAACGCTTGCCGAACAATGTGAACGTAATCTTTGAATACATAGAAGGCGAATCCATTCTGTTGATGCTGAATTCGTACTCTATTGCAGCCTCTACGGGAAGTGCCTGTACCTCGGCTTCCCTTGAACCGTCACATGTGCTTATTGCCTGCGGATTCCCCCATGAGGTCGCACACGGGTCCCTGCGCCTGACCCTGGGAAAGGAAAATACGGAAGAGGATGTGGATTACCTGTTGCAAACGCTGGAGCCAATTATCAGGAGGCTCAGGGCGATGTCACCTATGACACCAAAGGAACAGAGGGAATGGTATTAATGATGTACAGTGAAAAAGTAATGGAACATTTCATGAATCCCCACAACGTAGGCGAGATGGAAAATCCCGACGGAGTCGGAGAGGTAGGCAATCCCCAGTGCGGAGACATCATGCGGATATACCTGCGCATTGAGAATGATGTAATCACAGATGCAAAGTTCATGACCTTCGGATGCGGTGCCGCCATCGCATCCAGTAGTATGGCAACCGATCTGATCAAAGGCAAGACCCTTGAAGAAGCCTGGGAGGTTACAAACAAGGCAGTGGCAGAGGCACTTGAAGGATTACCCCCTGTAAAAATGCACTGTTCGGTACTGGCTGAAGAAGGCATACACAAGGCAATCAATGATTATAGGGAAAAACAGGGTTTTGAGCCTTTGAAGGAGAAAACCGATGCTTAATGATACTGAAAAAGAACTCTATAGCCGCCAGATAATGATGGTCGGTGAAGAAGGCCAGGAGAAACTTAAAAACGCAACCGTAATGATAGCCGGCTGCGGCGGCCTGGGTTCACCAATTATGCATTACCTTGCTGTTGCCGGTATAGGTCACATCCGCCTTGTCGATAAGGATACTGTTGAAATGAGCAACCTCAACAGACAAATACTGCACTGGCACCTGGATATCGGAAAAAGCAAGAGCCAGTCTGCTGAAGAAAAACTTGCAGAACTCAATCCCAACATCAAGCTGGAGGCCTTCAATACAAAAATTAATGCTGAAAACGTAGATGAATTGATACAGGGAGCGGACATAATCGTAGATGCGCTGGATAACTATGAAACGCGAATGTTGCTCAACAGGGCCGCAATCCGACAATCATTGCCTCTGGTCCACGGTGCAGTTCACGGTTTCCATGGGCAACTCACCACAATCATCCCGGGCAAAACACCCTGCATCGAATGTCTGATCCCTGAAAAACCCCCAAAAGAAGTGTTTCCAATCATAGGGTGCACTGCGGGTGTCGTGGGAATCATGCAGGCAAATGAGGTCATAAAATACCTGCTTGGTGAGAAGGGATTGCATACCGGCCACATTCTAATGTGGGACGGGAAAAACGGGACACTGGAAAAAATGAGAATCTGTCGCAGGGCAGACTGTCCTGAATGCAGCCATCTTTAAGGAAGAACATGACTGATAATAAGTTAAAGGCACTGGAAAAAACCATAAAAGACACCGGCCCCATGGCAATTCTTTTTTCCGGTGGTGTGGACAGCAGCCTGCTTGCAGTTATAGCCAGGAAAGTGCTGGGTGAAAATCACATCTGTATCCTTCTGGATTCACCCCTTGTCCCGGAGAGTGCAGTTAACAGTGCCAGGAAAATTGCAGATGAAAACAATTTGGAACTTTACGTACTGAACTTCAATCCCCTCGAACACCAGAACATACGTAAAAATCCAAAGGATCGATGTTATCATTGCAAAAAACAAATCATAAAAACTGCAAAAGAATTTGCATCTTCCCGTAGGTTTACAATTATTGCCGACGGAACCAACGTATCGGATACAAAAACATTACGACCCGGTCTTGCTGCTTGCAGGGAAGAAGGAATTTGTCATCCATTCGTTTCTGCAGGCATCAGCAAAGTGGATATCAGGCAAATTGCCAGACAGAAAAAATATGATTTCTGGGATCTGCCTTCGTCTGCCTGTCTGGCCTCACGTATACCCTATGGCGAGATGCTGGACGTCGAGAAACTCGGCAAAATTGAACAGGGAGAGGATATTCTGCACAGAATGGGATTTTTGCAATGCCGGATGAGATTGCATGACGGGGGAACCCTTGCCCGTATAGAAGTCCCCGCTGAACAGATTCCAACAGCCATCCTAAAAATGGATGATCTAATCAGTCACCTGAAAGCTACAGGGATCAAACATGTCTGCCTGGACCTCGAAGGCTACAGAAGTGGCAGCATGGATGAGACCTGAGATCAGCGTTGTTTGTACTTGCGACAGCTGTTCACAAAATCATCTACAGGGAAGGAACCAGGGTGGGCGTGCATGTAACTTGCCACGGAATTGTGTTCATAGATACCATCCATACCATCAACAATTCCTTTGCCCCGCTCCATAGTGTAAGCCAGACGGCTGTCAGACGCACAATCTGTTACAGAGTAATGGAATTCATGGCCACGTACTTCTCCCCTGAATATAGGGGAATCGGCCTGACCTTTGGTATAGCCCAGTGCCTGCAATTTTTTCGTCATGACGGTCTCAGCGGGGAAAAGATCCGCCAGTTTATAGACCCTCTCCTCTATTTCGTAGGAAGTGCAGAGATATTGCAGACCACCGCATTCCCCATAGATTGGCATCCCATCTGCTGAAAGGTCCTTTAGCTTATGAGTGGTCCGTGACTTTTCAAGTTCTGCTATGTGGAGCTCGGGATAACCGCCTCCGAAGTACATGCCGTCCACATCAGGAATTTCACCTTCAAGCGGGCTGAAGAATTTGATTTCAGC
>JASMTL010000116.1:0-3984 GCA_041694315.1 Methanosarcinaceae archaeon
ATCTCATCTTCCCAGTCCAGCATTTCATCAATTATTGCAAGTCCCTTTTCATTAACACTAATCACATTATCACCAGTGGATATTTTCACGAATTAACCATATACTTTTAGATTACTTTGATGTAAATCTAACAAGTACAAATGATACAGTTAGGACGATACATATTCGTTTCGGTTTTATGTATGAGTGATTGCCTATTGTGGTGTTATATCTAATCCAATGATGCTAAATATCCAAAATTCCATATCAGAAAGTTGTTTAAAAAATCCTATTTTCATGGTGAAATGACTGTCACTTTGTTTTCAATAACTTTGTCGATTTTAATATCATGATCGAATTATTTAAGTATCTACCATTTTTACATAGATTGAAAACCATGATTGGTTAGGTTATATAGAATTGTTTTTTATGTTTATTGTAACAGCAGTCCATGATATGACAGATGTTGTTACAGTTGGATATAGGTGATTTAAAGGAAAACCAGGAAATGTACTATAAACTCAGAGATGCGATTGCCAACCATGGACATCAATGATGGTCTGTCTATCGGTATGAAGATCATCGGTGACAAATTCGAAGCTGTCGAAATCTACCTTCCCCAGATAATACTGTCTTATAGGGCCATTTTGCAGTTTGTCGATGAACTAAAACCAGTGGGAACTATTATGAAATATTTTGATAACTCACATCTGCGTAATATGACAGAAGTGGATTTGTGTGGAACTCAATCCTCGTTTTAGGTTTTGGAAAATTCTGACTCTTATGCTTTGTCAGGATGAAAGAACAAATCGAACCCTGCATGCAAAATTGTTATATTTTTTGTAATCATATATCTATGTCTTGATACGTGCTCATAAACTGTTGAGTGTCTTAAATGAAACCAAAATCCGATCAGAGTAGATATATTATCCTTGGTAGTATTGATGGAATACTGGCAGTACTTGGTGTTGTCATTGGTGCTTCTAATGTCTCTTCTAACCCCAATCTCATAATAAATGCTGCTTTAGGTGGAGCGATTGCTCTTGCAATGACCAATGGGCTGGGGTCTTACCTTGCAGAAAGTGCGGTAGAGTATGGCCATCTTGCTGACCTTGAAAAACCTCTTTTGCGCAATCTTGGATCTACAAGTCTTGAAAAAGAAACGCGCAATAAAATATTGTATGACACTCTGGCTCATGGTGGTTCCAGTCTGATTGGTTCTCTTGTGCCTATATTGCCTTTTGTATTTCTGGAATACTATGCACTGGAAGTCTCA
The DNA here is from genome assembly GCA_041694315.1 of Methanosarcinaceae archaeon. Classification (GTDB taxonomy): domain Archaea; phylum Halobacteriota; class Methanosarcinia; order Methanosarcinales; family Methanosarcinaceae; genus Methanohalophilus. The sequence continues at coordinate 1,256 of JASMTL010000116.1, forward strand.
GTTGGATTAAGTATAATCGTTTTGGCTGCTCTTGGTATGTTTTCCGGCAAAATAGCCCGGCAAAACCTGATACTACATTCTGTCAGGATGGTTGGACTTGGAATACTTGTTGTAATTGTTGTAACTGCCTTTGGACTTACATGAGATGGATGATGGTAAAATGAAAGACATAAATTTTCGTAACATTCTGGTGCCAATTGATGAAACTAAACTTTCCAAAAAAGTAATTGATAACGCATTGCATATTGCATCTGTGGAGAATGGACGCATTATTATAATTTATGTGGAAGAGCCAGGCAACTTGAAATCATTCCCGGATGAGTTTCATGAAAAACTTGCCGAGCTGGTTACTAAAAATATAGAAGCCAATCTGGAGTATGCGGCAAAACAAGCTGAATTACATGGCATAGAGCTCCGTACACAGGTTGTTGAGGGTAGGAATCCGGGTCGTGAAATTATCAATATTGCACAGGAAAGCAAGATCGATCTTACTGTAATGGGGACCGAATCATTGCGTAGTGATCCCTTTGGAAGCCTTACACGATGGTTGATTGCTGCTGATATAGGACCAGTACTTGTTATTACCGCAGATGACTGAATAAATTTAACAAGTTAAGTTTTATAACCTTTATTTACCATATTGCGCTGATCCCAAAAATGCAATATTATACTTTACCTCTGTTTATAGTAGGTTTGATCCTTATCACAAAAGGTGCTGATTGGTTTACCGAGTCTGCAGTCTCAATTTCCCAAAAAAGTGGTATTCCTAAAATGATTGTAGGAGCGACGATTGTTAGTTTCGCAACTACTGCACCGGAATTTGCTGTTTCTGCATATGCTGCCTATCTGGGCCATACAGGTCTGACAGTTGGTAATGCTGTAGGTTCTGCTATATGCAACGCCGGCCTGATCCTGGGAGGCGTGATCGTCGTACGCTCGATTCCTGTGGAGGATTCATCTTTTTTGAAAAGGGGTGTATTTATGATTGTATCGGCTTTGATGCTGCTTGTAACATCCATTGACGGTGTGCTCACACCTGTTGATGGTATACTTTTATTGATAGTTTTTGTAGCTTTTCTCTATTACAATTACAGACGACAATCTTTGCTCTTTGGGACCAATCAAGAAGTTAATGAAGACCTTGAACAATTACCCGGTTCTATTTCAAAAGATGTGGCCTTTTTTGTTCTTGGTGCTGCTCTTGTGGTGGGTGGCAGCCGCATCCTGATAGATTCCGGTACTGACATTGCTATGTGGCTTGGTGTTCCTGAGATGATAATCGGATTGACCCTTGTAGCATTTGGGACATCTCTTCCAGAGCTAATAACTGCTATTTCGGCTACTCTTAAAGGCCACCATGACCTGACCGTCGGAAACATACTGGGGGCAAACACAATGGACATAGCACTTATATTGGGTGCTTCTTCCCTTATCAGTGAACTTCCAATACAGGACCAATCCCTATACTATGATTTTCCTGCAATGTTGTTAATTATGGGAATGATTGTATTTTTCGGATTGACAGGTCGCAAACTTGAACGCTGGGAAGGAGGTGTTGTCCTAGCCACCTATATTGCATATGTGGGGGGCCTTTTCTTTTTCTACATGTGATCAATAAGCAATTGCTTAAATAATAAAATTCACATCAATAGTACTAAATGATACTGCCAACTGCCCAATCCATAAAGCAGCAAAGGATAGAACTAGGACTTACACAGAGCGGCCTGGCAAAAAGAGCCGGTGTCAGCCAGCCCCTTATAGCAAGAATAGAGGCGGGTGATGTTGATCCGAGGCTATCTACCTTGAGAAAAATATTTAATGCTTTTGACCAATCTGAAAAAGAAAAGATATGTGTCAGGAACATCATGCATACCCTTGTGGTTTTTGTATCTTCCGATGAGTCGGTAGACCATGCAGTAAGTATCATGCAGGAGCATGGTTATTCTCAGGTTCCTGTGATCGATAATGGTGTACCTGTAGGCAGTATTTCAGAGGACACGTTTGTCAAGTCAATGGTTGAAAACAAAACCTCCATGATATCCAAAATGAAAGTAGGGGATATAATGGGTGAATCTTTTCCGGCAGTTTCCCCTGAGGCTGATATTGGTATTGTATCTACACTGCTGGAACGCTATCCTGCAGTCCTGGTGCTTGAAAAGGGAGTTGCTATCGGATTTATCACCAAGTACGACATAATTAAGTTGCTACACGGTTAATATTGTTTATTCTGACTGTTTAACTACAGTTAAATATTAGCGCTACATTAGGTGTGGATTAGTTAAAAAAGCTATTAGAGGAAAGTCTATGGATCTTGAAGATAATTTATTAATGATGCCGGGCCCGGTGCCAGTACCCCACAGGGTTCTCAGGGCAATGTCAAAGCCAATGATCAATCATCGTGGAGCACAATTTTCTGAAATATATGATGACTGTCGTCGAATTCTTGCTGACATTTTCAAGACCGAAAATGACATTTTTGTGTTAAGTGGTTCAGGCACTGCTTCTATGGAAGCTGCTGTAGGTTGTATCGCAGACAAAGATGACAGGATAATCTCCATTGAGAATGGGAAATTCGGGGAGCGTTTCAAGGATATTGCATCAAGATATGGTTCTGTAGTTCCCCTGGAATTTGAATGGGGTAATTCAGTGGATCTGGATATGCTTGAAGCACAACTTCAGGAAGGAGCAAAGGCCGTTACCATGGTTCATAACGAAACCTCCACAGGTAT
>JASMTL010000117.1:0-13202 GCA_041694315.1 Methanosarcinaceae archaeon
GAAGTTACACTGGATTACATGCGCATGACCGGACGCAGTGAAGAACATGTTAACATGGTTTCCCAATATTGCAAAGAGCAGGGCCTTTTTGCGGAAAGGGATGCACCGGTACCGGAGTATACCTCTACCCTTGGACTTGACATGGGTACCGTATAGCCCTCCCTTGCAGGTCCGAAAAGACCACAGGACCGAATTGTGCTCAGCGACATGTCCACAGCATTCCACAGGACAATGAAAGATGTATTCTCACTGAAAAAGGGAAGTGAAGATTTCGAGAATGATTCGGATTACAGTCGCTGGCTTGAAGAGGGTGGTTATAGTATTGTGGAAAAAACACATCCCGGCCACAGTGGGATCAGGAAGATAAAATGTGAAGGAGAAGAGGTCGACTTAAACCACGGTTCTGTTGCTATTGCTTCCATCACATCCTGTACCAATACCTCAAATCCTTCAGTACTTATCGGTGCCGGACTTGTTGCGAAAAAGGCAGTTGAAAGAGGGCTTAAGGTCAAACCATTCGTGAAAACCAGTCTTGGACCCGGATCAAAGGCGGTAATGGACTATCTGGAAGCAGCCGGCCTTGTACCTTATTTAGAAGCCCTGGGATTCCATCTTGTGGGGTACGGCTGTCTCACATGCATCGGGAACAGTGGACCCCTGCATAAATCGGTAGTAAAGGAAATTGAGGAGCGTGACCTGACTGTTGCATCGGTACTCAGCGGAAACAGGAATTTCGAGGGCAGGATTAGTCCCCATGTAAAAGCCAATTACCTGGCATCCCCTATGCTCGTGGTTGCCTTTGCCCTGGCAGGTACGGTGGATATTGACCTCACAAAAGAACCTATTGCATGTGACCCGAACGGTGAACCAGTCTACCTGAAGGATATATGGCCTGCAAACGGTGAGATCGAGCAGTATTGTGGTAAATATGTGCAGCCAGAAATGTACGAGAAAGAATATGCCAATGTATTTCAGGGAACTGAACGCTGGCAGGAACTCGATGCACCGGAAGGACTGCTTTATGACTGGAACAATGAATCCACTTATATCCAGGAACCTCCTTTCTTCCAGGATTTCCCGCTGAATATTGGGAATATGGAAGACATAAAGGATGCAAGAGCACTTGTGGTTGTGGATGACAGCATTACCACCGATCATATTTCACCTGCAGGCTCGATTCCCGCAGATTATCCAGCAGGCAGGTACCTGATGGAACACGGTGTAGCGGAAGAAGAATTCAATTCCTACGGGTCCAGAAGGGGTAACCACGAAGTAATGATGCGTGGAACCTTCGGTAACGTGCGCCTGAAAAACAAGCTTGTACCTGGTAAGGAAGGTTCATGGACAGTTTACCTACCTGACGGAGAAGAGATGCCAATCTATGATGCTGCCATGAAATACATGGAAAATGACATACCTCTGGTGGTAATTGCAGGCAAGGAATATGGAACAGGCAGTTCCCGTGATTGGGCAGCCAAGGGCACACAACTGCTCGGTGTCAAAGTTGTGATCGCACAGTCCTACGAAAGGATTCACCGCAGTAATCTTGTAGGAATGGGAGTAATCCCTCTGCAGTTCAGGGAAGGCGAAAGCAAAGAAAGCCTGGGGCTTAAAGGCGATGAAACCTACACCATCAAGGGCATCTCAGAAATGAAACCCGGCGGAGAACTCGAGGTTGTAGCCCGTAATCCAGATGGAAAAGAAGTCACATTCAATGTAACTGTAAACCTCAATTCCGATATAGAGGTGGACTACTGCAAAAACGGTGGAATTCTGCACAAGTTCCTGAGAGATAAGGTAAAAGGGGAATAATCCCCTCTTCTCCTTTTTTCATATTTTTCCAGAAAATTATACCTATATTTGATTCACATAATATTTTGCTACCTAAGCGATACATTTCCAGAGCCTTCCCTAGGTAGAAAATATCGATAAAAAACGTTAATCAGTCAGCAGTAATTTCAGGAAAGGAATTAGGAAATTAGATAAAAAGAGATATCAGGCTGATATCTCTTTGACCTGTATATTGAAATTCAATGCCTTACCGGCGAGGGGATGATTCATATCGAGTATGACTTCCTCATCACCCACTTCGACAATCTTTGCAGGAAGTTCCTGGCCATCTGGTGTTTTTACCAGCAACATCATTCCAACTTCAACGTCAATATCTGACTGAATGTTGTCTTTAGGTACTGGTTGGGAAAGACCATCTTTGTATTCACCATAGGCTTCAGAAGGCTCAAGTCTGAACTCTTTTTCTTCACCTTCTTCCATATCTCTGACAGCATCGTCAAATCCCTGAATAACCTGACCTGCCCCTACAGTAAATTCAAGAGGCTCCTCATGATTTTCGGAACTGTCGAAAACTGTGCCATCATCCAGAGTGCCTGTATAATCGATCTTTATTGTGTCGCCATCTTTTATTGACAATATATCAACTCAGTGTTGTATAAAAACGAGTTCTCACTCATCTCATAGCCAACCGAGGTTGTCTACCTTACTTAGGTGTTTTGGGTGAAATTCACATTAGCGAGATTATAAGTAGATAACTTTCATAATTATAAATCCGGGAATTAAGCAGTATAAAGGAGAGTAAAAGTTGAAAAAATTGACAGTAAAATCGTGCATACAAGCCGATGACTCACTGGGAGAGGAGTCCCTCCAATTACACGAAAAACATCATGGTGTCCTTGAAGTGGCAAGTAAAGTCCGTCTGGACAATACCCGGGACTTAAGCATTGCCTATACTCCCGGTGTTGCCGAGCCCTGCAAACGAATCGCTGAAAACAATGATGATGTATATAAATATACACTGAAAGAGAACACCGTCGCAATCATAACAGACGGCTCAGCTATTCTGGGGCTGGGAAACATCGGTGCATCTGCAGGTTTACCTGTGATGGAAGGTAAAGCTATCATATTCAAGGAACTTGCAGGAATTAATGCATTCCCGATATGTCTTGATACCCAGGACACCGAAGAAATTATTAAAACTGTCAAAAATATCGCCCCGGTTTTCGGAGGGATCAATCTCGAAGACATAAGTGCACCCCGCTGCTTTGAAATTGAAAGGCGGCTCAAAAAGGAATTGCCAATACCCGTAATACATGACGATCAACATGGAACCGCAATTGTTACAATCGCAGGCCTGCTGAATGCACTTAAACTTACCGGCAAAAAAATCAACGAGATTAAACTCGTTATATCTGGGGCCGGTGCTGCCGGCATGGCCATTGCCAGAAAACTCCTTCATACAGGAGTGAGATCTGAAAACCTGCTTGTATGTGACAGACATGGAATTATTCGCAAAAAACGTACAGAGGGGATGAATCCTGAAAAAGTGAAAATCGCTGAATTTTCAAATCCTGAAGAAAAAAAGGGAAGTCTTACTGACGCCGTAGCTGGATCTGACGTATTTATAGGCGTTTCTGTTCCCGAAATCCTTACAGAAGATATGGTTGCTTCCATGAACAATGACGCCATTATCTTTGCTATGGCAAATCCCATACCTGAAATCATGCCCCTTAAAGCCTTTGAAGCAGGCGCTCGTATAGTGGCAACCGGAAGATCTGATTGTCCCAACCAGATCAACAATTGTTTGGGATTTCCGGGGATCTTTAAAGGTGCACTGGACACCAGGGCCATCCAGATCAATCTGGAGATGGAACTTGCAGCCGCTAATGCCCTTGCTGCAATTGTAGAAGAGGACGGCATTGAAGAAGATTACATAATACCCAATCCTCTTGACAGGAGAGTTGTCCCTGCTGTGGCAAAGGCTGTTGCAGATGCGGCTATAAAGAGTGGTGTCGCCCGTAAAAAATAATGGAATTAAAGGACCGCATCCCTGTATTCAGCAAATCCCCGCCTGTCAAGCAGGTCACCAAAACGTTCTCCATCCTGTCCGTATTTCCTGTAATAGGCAAGCGTCTTTTCGAGAATAGAGAACAGGCTTTGTTCATCGGTTAATTCTATGAGTTTGTCACAGGCGCGAGGGAAGCGTCCAACCTTGCCTCCTACAAATATAGTGTAACCGGATTCTACTCCCAAGATTGCATCTTTTTTGCAGGAAGTGATGCATTCACCACAATATATGCAACTGTTACTGTCGATGTCTACCTGGCCGTTATCAATGGTTATGGCACCGGCCTTGCAAACCTTTTCACAGAGGCCACAGGCCACACAATTGTTTTCCACCCATTCAGGTCGTACCACCCCCATAATACCGAAATCATTTTCCTGAGGTTTCATGCAGGATGCAGGACAGCCGGTTATTGCAATCTTGAATTTTTTGGGAACGTAGGTTCCAAAATATATCTCATCGATTCTTGCAGCCAGTTCAGGACAGTTAATGAGACCGTGGTTGCAGACGGTGTTACCCTGACATGACACTACACCCCGTACCTTCTGGCCACTTGCCCCGCCAAAGAGACCTGAATATTTCATCTCTTCACTTATATTTGCAACATCATCCAAATCCACAAAAGGAATCTCCGCACCCTGCCGCGAGGTAATATGGATATGCCCTGCCCCATATTTTTCTGCAGCATCGGCAAGGGCACGCAACTGGTTTGCCTCTACATACCCGCCAACAAGATGTGTACGCATTGAAAATTTGTGGTCCTGTTTCTGGGGCAGAAAACCATTATTCTTCAACGATTTAAGGTTGTTTTTCTCATTACTCATAATGATCACTTATTAGCCGGGGTGATGAAGAAAAGTATATATAAATATGACCGACAGAATTTAAAAAAAGATATTATTTTAATATATAGTTAATTATTTTCAGACAGATTTACAAACCTACAACATTTCGAATTCAATAAATCAAACTGAAAATTAGACGAATTATAGCAAAAAACAGGATCCGGGAAATCCCGGAAACCTTATTTCATCCTTTAATCAAACCAAGCAACTCACGTCCAAAGGCGAAAAGGTCACCCGGATGACGTGAAGTTATAAGGTTGCCATCAACTATTACTTCACTATCCCTGTAATCTGCACCTGCTACGATCAGGTCATCCCTGATACCGGGCCAACAGGTGGCCTTGCGACCATCCAGCACCCGGGCGGAGATCAGAAGCTGAGGGCCGTGACAGATAGCAGCCACAGGTTTTTCTTCATTCATGAAATGCTTCACTATATCCAGCGCATATTCATTCAGCCGCATTATCTCAGGCCCCTTGCCACCGGAAATTACCAGTGCATCGTATTCATTGGGATCGACCTCATCAAAAGACAGGTCCGCTTCAACATGATAGCCATGTTTACCCTCAATAGTCCCACGGGAAACAGATACCACCCTCGCATCGATACATTCCTCTTTCAACCTGTGCAAAGGATAAAACAACTCGAGATCTTCAAAACCATCAGCCCCAAAAACCAAAACTTTCATTCAAATGTACCCCCGTAAAAATTGAAAAACCGGAATAATTCGGGATTATTCCTTGAGAAGTTTCAAAGCATCCCTGCAGGCAGCTACAGCGGGTGCACCCGAGGTTATGGATATGACTTCCATGGTCTCCATAATCTCTTCAGCAGTGGCCCCGTTTTTCAAGGCACTCTGCATCTGTACAACCGTGCATCGTTCACATTGCTTGGATGCCACCACTGCAAGTGCCATAAGAATTTTCATCTTTGCAGGCAGCGCACCATCGGATAGGAGTTTCTGATTGCAATGATTGTATTTTTTCAGGAAATGCGGATCGATCTCACCCAATGTTTTCAGGATTTGAGGAGTGAAACCCAGTTTGTTGCTCATACTGTCCAGTAATTCTTCATGTTCAAGTTCTTCATGTTCTGACATGTTATACCCCAATTTAGTACATGCGTTTTTGGTTGCATGCTATATAAATACATTTGGTGAAGTGTAATTCTCCACAGAAGCAGTTTACGCCATAATTAATATTATATTTTTTTGTGACTTCATTTGGGTTAGCAAAAATCTAAAAGTTAATTACAGTACTTAGCTAATTTTGAGCACCTGAACTTAACAACACCTCCCGATAGCTTTACTGAAAAACAGGGATGTTGCCTATGGCCTTGTTATTGTGTGGGCATATGCGAGCATATTGTCCAAACACATCTCAACTGATGGTTTTGGAGGGCAGTATCCCCTGATTATCCACAATTGTCTGCATTGGATTGCTACTTCTTGCCGAAGCCTATCTGTTGATTTCAAAAAAGGGAATGAGAAAAAGAGGATTTTAGCAAAAATGTCTTGATTTGCTGCAGGGAATACATTCCATAAAATCAATAACCGCTTCAGCCCAGCTTCTCCAAATGTCCCAGAATCTCGTCCCTCATCCCTTCATCCTTCAGGGCAAAATCCAAGACAGCCTTCACATACTCCACCTTATTGCCGGAATCATAACGCTGTCCGGTGAACTGGTGCGCATAAACCTTCTGTGAATCATTGAGCAACCGGATCCCGTCGGTCAGCTGGAGCTCGCCATCCACACCTTTGGAGGTCTGCTCTATGCAATCGAAGATCTCCGGAGTGAAGACGTAACGCCCGATGGCACCGATATTGGAGGGAGCCTCCTCCACAGAAGGTTTTTCCACGATATCATCCAGGGCATACAGGTGGTCATCCACAGGACTGCCGCTTATTATCCCGTAACTGCTGACCTTGTCCTGCGGCACTTCCTCCACCGCGATCGTGGAGCGGCCGTATTTCTGGAAGACATCGATCAACTGACGTGTGCAGGGTTTTTCATTGACAATGATATCATCCCCCAGCAGCACTGCGAAAGGATCCCCGCTGACATGCTTGCGAGCGGTCATTATGGCATCCCCCAGTCCATTGGGCTCCTTCTGGCGGATGTAGTGGATATCCACCATGGAAGAGATCTCCTGAACCATTTCCAGCATATCATACTTGCCCCGGGCCTGCAGATGCATCTCCAGTTCAGGACAGCCGTCAAAATAATCCTCGATTGCCCGCTTGTTACGCCCGGTTACAAATATGATGTCATCGATTCCGGATTCAATGGCTTCCTGCACCACATAATGGATCACGGGAGTGTCAATTATCGGCAACATTTCCTTGGGCATTGATTTTGTAACCGGCAGGAAACGGGTCCCCAGCCCCGCCACCGGTATCACGGCCTTTTTTACATCCATTTCAGTATCCTCTGGTATCATTTTCTGTTAAGTCTGATGTGTCCAATTGATATTAGGTTTTGGTCTGTGAATGACAAATATTCGATAGTTTTTTGTACATCACAAATATTAACTGTTAGTAGAAAAAGAGAGTATAGTATATCAATAAAAGGTGTCATCATTGAAACGATTGAATAAATATATATTATTACTGTTTATCGCCCTGCTATTGGGAATTTCTACAGCCACTGCTTTTGAAGTGTCCCCTGCAAATCCGACAGTTGGAGATACAATTACAATAAGCGGCACATCTTCTGCCGACTCGGTTAAAGCCAATGTGGAATTTACCAAGACCGTGCCAGTAAAAGGCGGAGAATATAAATACCGCATCAATGATGTAGAAATTCCAAAGGGATCCAATACATTTATGGTAAAGGCAGAGGGAGTCGAGGATCTGAATGTGCGGGTCAAAATCCTATTCTGGATCACAAAAAGTGCAGAATATGTATCCTCCTCGGGTGTGGCAAGAGTATCCCAGTCAAATGTGCCTTCTGGAACCTATGATATACAAATTGACGGTCCGGCTGCAACCGGAACAAGTTCTGTGGATCTTACAATTACAGCTTCTCAGAATATAGACGTAGAAAATGGTGTATTTAAGGGAGAATATAATACAATCAGTATTCCTCCAGGACAATTCAAAGTAACTGTGGCAGGTGAGACAAAAACTATTACATTGAGGTCTCCAGGCAGCAGTAGCGGAGGCTCAGGTAGTTCAGGAGGTGGAGGCGGTTCCACTCCGGACAGTTCAGATAATAATGTGGATGTAGAAGAACTGAGCACAAAAAGGGTTTTCAGTAATACCCCAGTGGAATTTCGTTTTTCCAACCCCGAAGTCCCTATCAAGTCCATCAATCTTACATCCGCTATCACTGTAATGAATGTACCTGTACGAATAGAAGTTTTAAAAGATACATCAGTAATGGTCAAAAAAGAGCCAAATGGCAACGTTTATAAGCACATTAACATATGGGTGGGAAACGCCGGTTTTGCGATTCCTGAAAATATCAAATCTGCAAAAGTTATTTTCCAGGTTGAAAACAACTGGATAGAGGATAATAACATTGATAACATTGAACCAAAGTCAGTTGTTTTAATGCATTATGAGGAGGATGCTGACCAATGGACTCGACTGCCTACGGATATGATCTCCAAGGATGATCAATATACCCTTTACCAAGCAAATGTCACTCATTTTTCTCCCTTTGCGATTGCAGAGGAAGCCAGGCAAACAACAAATACTGATAATCAAACTGATAGTAATCAGACAAACACCACAGCTGAAAACGGACAACAAGACAGCTCTGAAACACCAGCAAATTCCAGACAGGGTCTGAATGCTGAGTGGATACTCATAGGAGGAGTTGTGGCTGGGCTGGTAGCAATGACGGCCTGGAAAATGAAGAAAAACAGACAATGAGGTATGTCCGATATTGGCATACCATTTTTTAAGTTTATTGCGCAGGTGCATCCCTACCTGTTTTTTCCTTCCGTTTTCATAGAGCAAACGAAGTTTTTTCTCATACTTCATATGAATCGATCCGCCGATTTTCCACATCTTATTGACCCAGTGATCTATTCGTTTCATCGTTCCCTCATTATGTATTTTCGAATCAGAAGAATACACGCAAAACAGGTATTGCCTTCAATTTATACTATACATCAGCATGATTATTGAACGAATCATACCCCCCATCCAGTGCATAAGTATCGATGTCCACTCCCATTTTTACCAATACATCGGGTGAATCATTTGCAGCACCTTTTGTATGTGTCATATAGATTGGAAGTGTACCAATCATCGTGATATGTGCCTTATCCATCTTACATTTGTAATGCGGATTATAATCCGCATATCCATCATATCTGGATGCTTCAAGAGATGTCGAATCTGTTTTCACATCCCTGATCTTTGTAATTCTGGATATTTACTTTCCAATCCTGAACATTATTTCATTAAATCCCTCTTCCCCCAACCTGTATTTTACAAAATGGTTAATCGCGTTAAATCGAAGATTTAACGGGAGTTACTACATAGTAGTAACAGTGTTGCATGAGAGGGAAGATTAATAATACCATTATCATCTTCAAAACACAGAAGTCTGGCTTTCTCATTTGTTAAGGTAGATATTGTTTTTTCAAAAGAGAGGTTTCTGTAGGATTTTACAACGATGAACTTTATCATTGAAGAAATCTTATACCTGAAGTGCCAATCCTTATCGGCATAATAATTACGTTCTACATAGGAAGCAATGTCATCGATATCCAGGAAATACAATAACTGGCATATTGATACGCTGTCTTTGTTCAGATAACTGACTATTGAATCTCTGGTATAGATTCCGTCCAAAACATTGTGATAATATTTCATGAACTGGCATATTTTCTTATATATAAATATAATGCATGAGCTACGCTCATGCAACGTTCAGTGGTAATGAGAAAATGAGTTACACTTTTAAAGCGAAAAGCTAATTTGATAATCTCATATTAATATTAGTTTTCAGGGACAAGTTTTATCAATTGAAAATTTGTAACCATAATATCAATAAAAGCAAATTGCCATTATAATCCTAACACATTACACCATACCGGAGAATTAAGAACATATGAGGGAACTAAAACATAGCATCTTTGTATTATTTTTGCTTATAATATCAGCGGCATTGATTATTTTTGGATCTGCAGGAGCAGCAACCAACGATGATGTCATTATGAATATGACAGTTGATGACACCACGTTTAACTTTACCAACCACGAGTCTGATATAGACGGCAACTGGATACAATTACAGGGCGGAGAACCATTCCAGTTGCCCTATCCCATTTCTTTTACTTATAACGGAATAAATAAATCCACATTCACAAAAAAAGGGATTTCTGTCGACATCGATCTGAATGTGGATAGTTACTCTGACCACACTATCATCTATCCATACAAAACACATCCGATGTATGTCACTGGTGATGATGTGTCTTTTACTTTTGATGGTTCAGAATCTTTTGCTGGTAAAGTTGTGGAAATATCGTTGATCAAGACAAATGCTTCCGGATTGTATTCGGCTATTGATAAGCTGATGGATGGAAACAAAGATAATATTGCAAATTTGATGAATTCTGATAAAGATCCAGATATTAAAACCCTTGATGAAAAAGGAAATTGCGCTGTGAATTATGACTCTCTTGACCCTGCTGACTATATAGTAGTGATCATGGAAGATGATGCCACAACCAATAGATTACTCTCAGCCACCGCATTCACGGTTTTAGACTACGATTCTACTGTAAAAGTGGAAGATACTGAAAGCGGAAAAAAAGTTACCATCAGTATGCCGAATGCTCCTCTATCTGATTATACATATGAAGCAATGTACATTGAGGAAAGTGAATACCGGGCAGAAGCCTACATGCAATACAACGGAAGCAGAGAAGGCCTCAATACATCCGTAAATGACGTATCCCTTCTTGAAGGGCTATCTCTGACAGGAATTGATTTCTCTAATCCAGCATCATCTGATTTCAAGGATAAGATCAATGCAAGCGCCGGACAGGACAAAGTCGTCATTAAAGAAGTAAGTTCATCTGATACCACTGCAACCCTGAATTTAAATACTGCAGGACTTGATGAAGGCGATTATATCCTATTTACAATGGTCAGATCAGGAGGAGATCTACTTGCCTTCAACCAGTACCCTGCTGTATCTGCAGAAGAGGAGGATAATGGCTCTGCCGGAGGAGGTAGAAGTGATGGAGGCGTCAGTGGAGCTGCTGTAAGTGGAGAATCCTATCAAAACGTTGAACAAAGAGAAGTAGCCGGTAAATACATAGCCAGGAATACCCCGACAGAATACAGCTTCGCTCAAGGCAGCGGACCGGTGGAAAACATTATCTTCACGCCGCTGATCAATGCAGGTTATACCAGTGTAGTAGTCGAAGTACTGAAAGATACATCCACTCTGGTTGATACAAAGCCTTCAGGTCTGCTCTACAGCAATATTAACATCTGGATAGGTTCAAGACTTAACGAAGATGTGATCGATAATGTAACAATTTCCTTCAGTGTGGACAAAACCTGGCTGGATGAAAATGACGTGGACTCTTCAAACATCAGGTTGTTGAGATACACCACGGAATGGACACCTCTTTCAACCACAATGACAGGAGAAGATGAAGATAAGGTGTACTATACTGCAGACACACCGGGCTTTTCCAGTTTCGCAATTGTGGCTGACACGGAATCTGCACCGGTTACTGGCCCAGCAGAGATGGAGGCGGACTTCACGGCAACTCCTGTAGAAGGACAGAGTCCATTGGAAGTCACCTTTACAGCAGAGGCAGATAATGTCGACTCCTGGCAATGGGACTTCGGTGACGGGAGCACATCAACAGAACCCAACCCAACCCACACCTATGAAGAACCTGGCACCTACACTGTTGTACTGACAGTTGAGGGCGAAGGTGGAGCCGATGTTGTGGAGAAGACGGACCTGATCACAGTAACTGCACAGGAAGAAGATAAAGGAATACCTGGATTTGAAGCGATCTTTGCCATTGCGGGATTGCTGGCAGTAGCAGGTCTTTTGAGAAGGAGAAAACTGTAAAGGAATTGATATGCAGGTTTTTTACCTGCATATTCTTTCCGGGAAAAACCAATACCTATTAATAGTAATATTATAATCCTAAAAATAGGAACTTCAGAGGAAAATCATGCTTACAAGCGTAATTTCAACAACCAGTGCAATTTCTTCCGCGGCAGGTGCCATTTCAATGACCACAGGTATTGGGCTGCCGGAGTATGGAGTACTGGCAGTAATAGGACTTATTTTATTGTTATCGGCAAAAGAGATACTTTCCGCTTCCAGCAAATGGAACAGGACACTCAATACCTCCCTGAATATGGGAATTATGCCACTGTTGGTGGCTTTCGTTGCAATAGTGGTATTCAAAGTCGCAGAAATAGTGTGAAACTATTTTCTCTTTTTTTACATTTAATTTTTTATTTCATAATTATTCATAGTATTCCAATACTACACACTATGAATTGATTATATTAAAAAATCACAACCTCATTTGGAGTAAAGCAAAGACTTAAATAATTATATTTCTATATACATAGGTAGGAAGTGGATAATAGTGCTTACCAGTGTAATTTCAACAACCAGTGCAATTTCATCCGCGGCAGGTGCTATCTCAATGACAACGGGCATCGGACTGCCGGAATACGGCGTACTGGCTGTAATCGGCCTTATTCTACTATTATCAGCCAAAGAGATACTTTCCGCTTCCAGTAAATGGAATAAAACACTCAATACATCTCTTAACATGGGAATAATGCCACTTTTGGTGGCTTTTGTGGCCATCGTTGTGTTCAAGGTAGCAGAAATAGTGTAATTTTCCTTTACATCTCTTTTTCCCACATAATTTTTACTTATTTTGAATTGTTTTGAACTGGGTTTGAAATGCAGTCTATCTCATAGACTGTTGATTGTTAGTTATCAGAACAGGCCCAACCCGGGACCCAGATGAGGGATTACTCCAAAAAGGAATACATTTACAAATCCGTGGGTTAAAGAAACAAAAGAGATACTTTTAGTCCTGAGGAACATATAACACAGAATCAGTCCTGCAAATGCCGTCATAAACACTTCTAAAGGGGCACCATAACCCGAGTGCATAACACCGAACAAAAGACTGGTTATAATCAGACCCGGCCATGTTCCAAAAGTATCTGCAAGCCTGGTCTGGAGTATGAACCTGAAAATCAACTCCTCAACAAAACCCACAAAAATCACCATTACCAGAGAAATCTTGAGCAAACTGATAAATGACAGATCCGGGATCAGGTAATTACTTGCTATGATTGCATACTCTCCATGGGCAATCAGAATCGCCACAAGAATTGCCAGAAAGATATAAACCAGCCACATCCTGTTTACATCCTTAAACCCTCTTAAAGAAAGCGTGATATCCTGTTCTTTTGCAACCAGATAAACAGGAATTATAAGCGGGGCATAAATGAATATGAATACATACAGGGTCGTATC
>JASMTL010000118.1:0-6749 GCA_041694315.1 Methanosarcinaceae archaeon
CCTGCAGAATCAGTTTGGCCTTCAGGCAATTGCCGACATATTTCCTCAGAGATCTTCATGACACCCTTTCCCCGATTTGTTTTTAGGACGCACTATTAAATATCTATTGCAGTCATAAATGCAGGCAAAGGTCAGCCTGAAGCAGAATTCTTGTTCTCCTTGTCCTTTTGTATAGCAAATTTAAGCAATATTGGTGCAACAAAGATAGAAACAGCAGCCAACAATACAACTGCTGAAAATATTTCCTCTCCTATTATGCCTATCTCCCTGCCAATAGAAATCGTCACAAGAGTAACCTCTGCCCTGGGCATAACTCCTGCGCCGAATATAAGACTTTCATAAAAATTAAAGCCAACCGTTTTAGCACCTACAAAACCACCTACAAGTTTACCCAATAAACCAAAAACCACAATCAATACAGTAAAAATACCTGCAGCTCCCAGAGACGTTGGATCAACAGACATTCCTATATATACGAAAAAAACCGGTGTAAGCATACCATAAGCCAATCCTGAAACCTTACTCTGTACATCCTCGATCTTGGCAACAGGTATATTTGAAAGCATTACACCCCCCACAAAAGCACCGATAACGGCATGTAATCCCATCACTTCTGCAAAATAGGCAGAAAACAGTGCAACCAATATTACAGTAGCAAATACGGACTCTCTTGCATGCATTTTTCTTACATATCCAAAAAGACGGGATAAGACATAACGGGATAGGAAATACATTACACCAACGAATATAATAAGTTTGCCTATTAGTGTAAGAAATTGTATGGGTGAAAGAATTGAATTATGCTGTGCCATGGTACTAACAATAGATACCAGGAAAATGCTGATAATATCATCAAAGATCGCTGAACTTAACATCATTGAGCCGGGTTTACTGGATAAATAATTCATATCTAATAATGTTTTTACAGTAACTCCTATACTTGTGGGGCTGAAAGCCACTGCCAGAACAAGACTTTCCAGATTGCCCAGCCCAAAAAAATATCCCAGTCCAAAACCGGCTATAAAAGCTATCAATATCTGGAAAACGGTTGCAATGATCGCTTTTTTGGAAGATGCTTTCAAATCATCAATATGAACTTCCTTGTAGCCTGCAATAAATAAGAGAAAAATGACACCCAGCTGTGCAACAGAAGAAATTGTATCAGTAATTTCCAGAACCGTTATCCCAAGCAATATACCTGCCAGAATTTCCCCCAGTATACCTGGCATACCCACTCTTTCAGAAACCTCAGACAACAATCTGGCAGATAGCAAAATAATGAGGATCTGGAATAAAAACTCCATCTATTAACCCCTTAAACTGTAGATTGCCTTAATAACATCCGGCTTGCATATTATGCCCACAAGTTTATCGTTATCAACCACGCAGAAACGGTCCACTTTATGTTTTATCATTATTTCTGCTACTTCACATAGATCCATCTCAGGTGGAATGGTGACAGGATGAGGAATCATAATTCCCCGGGCAAATTCACTGAGGGATTTCACTGCCATAAGATGAGTATGATCAAGCCGGGACACACGGTGGGTTAGCAATAACTGCAGGATAATATTCTGGTCAATTATACCCAGAAAATCGCCATTATCCTCCACCACTGGATAGGTATGGAACTCATTTTCATTAAATACTTCAAGTACCCTTTCCACAGAATCATCTGCCTTAATGGTAACCGGACGTGTCTCCATTATATCTTTCACATAAATCCGGCTGCACTTCTCATCAAGGTCTGAATATCCTTCTTCAGTAGATAAACGATTCATATCAAGTTCCCTTCCAGAAAACACACCTATCCAATGACAATATATTTCTTTTTCTACAAAGACATTATCCAAATATCAATTCTCATTCAGGACCCTGACATTCAGGGCTATGCCACTTCTTTCAATATATTCATTGATCCTTTGCATTGAATGGGGAATCATGCCACCACTGGTCAGTATCATACATCTTTTCCCGCACAGTGCCATCAGGATGGTGCGATCGATAACTCCGGTTGCTATATCGACACATATCGAATAATCCTCGGCAAGTAACTTGCTCTTTTTACCCATGGCCCCCACAATATCTATTTCCTCTTTTTCCATGTAACCTTCAAAATCAGCCGGATCGAACCTATCCATATCGTAGATCAGGATACCGCCGGCCTTTATTCCATGTCTGGTAAGTTCCACGATAGCCTTATTGTTCTCATGGATGTGTAAAACCCTGGCGTTAACCGCTTCATAAGGACAGTGCAGGGCATACTCTCCATGCAGTACCCCCAGATTCAATATGTCGCCTTCCCGGGTTTCAGGAGGCACCTCCACCCACATCAGTTCCGGAGGTTTCAGGGAATCCACTATTTCAGGAACCGTTTTGGGCTGCCTGTTGCCATGAGCAAGCCCGCGCCTTTCAATCTCCTTATATATATCAAAGGTCATCGGCCGTTTCAGGTGGGCCTGTCGCAGCAGTTCATCATCCTGGAATGCTTCATCCGGAGTACCTTCCCCGATAACCTCCCCGTCCACCATGAAGAAAACATAATCCGCCCAGCTGTAGGCCAGATCAACATCATGGGTGGAAATGATCAGACTGGTACCCATGTGATTGAGCTCATGGAGGACATCCAGAAGTTCATCGGCACCCACCGGGTCCAGGCTTGCCAGTGGCTCATCCAGTATGATAGCCTGGGGATCCATAGCCACGATCCCGGCTATGGCAACCCTCTTTTTCTGGCCGCCACTCAAATGATGCGGAGGTTTATCCTTAAGTCCGCTCAGGCCGAAATATTCCAGGGTTCCGTTTACTTTTTTTTCAATCTCTGCCTTGCTGTAGCCAAGATTGACCGGCCCAAAAGCCACATCCTGATATACGGTGGGTGCAAATACCTGATCATCGGAATTCTGGAAAACAATACCAATGTTTTTTCTTATTTCCCTCAGGGAAGCCTGATCGTAAACAAGTTCCCTGCCATCATAAAATATCTTGCCTTCAGCAGGCTTGAGGGTACCGTTAAGTAACAAAAATAAGGTGGACTTGCCCGAGCCGTTTTTTCCCACAAAAGCAATCCTTTTGCCCTTCTTTAACTTTATGTCTACACCTTTAACAGCTGTAGTCCCGTCAGGATAGGAATATTTCAGTCCGCGTGTTTCAAGTATTACCATAAACTAACCTCCAGCATACCATTAGAAACGTACCATACCCCCACGATTGCAACCATGTACCCCAGACTCAATGCAACTTCTGAGAAATTAACCGGTCTTTTCTCTTCAAAAATCATCATTTTCCCGTCATAACAGCGGGCATTCATTGCCACAAACGTTTTTTCTCCCTGCTCCCAGGACCTCAAAAAGAGAGTCGAACAGAGCATGGCCATTGAATGCAGGGATGTCCTCAGATCATGATAACCCAGCCTTACTGTCTGGGCATGCTTGATGCACCACGCAACATCCAGAAACACAAAGATGTACCTGTACATCATCATTGACAGTTCGATGAAAGAATCCGGCAGGCGTGTTTTTTTCAGGACTGAGAAAAGCTCCACCATGGGAGTTGTCAGTGCGAGGAAGAACAGGCAGCACATTCCTCCCAGGGTCCTGGAAAATACCAGGAAAGCCATTGACAATCCACCGGTATTCACACCCAGATGATAGTCCAGCACATTGAAACCAAAAAGTTCAGGACCACTGCCAAAAAAGAAGGCAATAATGATTACACTTAGCACAACGAAAAATGCAGGCCCCATCAGGAGCTTCATGTAGAATTTCGGAGGGACCCTGCCAAAAATAAGCGTTGCCAGCGACATACAGATGGCTATAGAAAAAGGCACAAGTGGAGATTCAGAAGATATGCCCATAAGAATCCCAAAGCCAACAACCCCTATTTTTAGCCAGTTATTGGTATAACGCAGGGGGCTGAGCAGTGCATAATCATCAAGCATTTTGGTCATAATAAAAGTTTCCGTATATGAATTGTAGTGCGCAAAATTGATTTTTAGGTATTAATATATGTCGTCAAAAAAGGGGGGAGGTAGAGCGGAATCAGTCAGACTGACCCTTACCCCTGTAGTAACCAAAGAAGTATCCTATCACAACTGCACCGATAGCTGCCTGCAGTGCGAACAGGAGACTTTCAGTTTCCCCGCCTGGAGGCTCGAATCCAATGTTACCGATCCAGGGCTCATAACCACCCGTTACATCAGTGATCACTTCCTCGGCAGCACCGTCTGCACCCCCGAACTCAGAACCCGGGTTTGCAGCCATCCCATAGAAGAAGGATGCCACAAAGAGTACAGCGATCACAGCAAATAGGATCTCACCCTTACCGACCTTCATGCAGAAAGCCCCCTGATCTTATTAATCGTCTCCTGAGAGACCACTTTCAATTCCACAAGAGCATCACTTTTGACCTGTATAATGTACTTGAATATTAATGCTGTCAGAGCCCCTTCCATTATAGCCAGTGGAACCTGGGTTGTAGCAAATATTGCTGCAAAGGCCTGGAAGGACCCCAAAAATCCGCCGGCTTGCGACGGGAATGCCAGGGCAAGTTGCGCCGATGTTAATACATAGGTCGCCCAATCTGCAAAAGCGGCTGCAATAAAGACAACTACATAGAAATTAATATTGGCTTTCATACCTGCTTTATAAATGGCATATGCAATTACAGGCCCAATAATACCCATCGAAGCCACATTTGCACCCAGGGTTGTCAGTCCGCCATGTGCCAGGAAAAGAGCCTGATACAACAGTACGATCACACCCATTACCGCCGTTATTGCCGGGCCAAACATTATAGCGGCCATTCCTGTTCCCGTGGGATGGGACGAACTACCCGTTACAGAGGGTAATTTCAGGGAAGACAGGACAAATATGAACGCACCTGCCACCGCCAGTAACGGCAGAAGGTCACGTCTTTCAGAGACAAGTTTGTTGAGACGATACATACCAAACATTATAACCGGAATAGAGAATACAAACCACAATTGCCACCATGGGGATGGCAGAAATCCTTCGAATATATGCATACTTAATCACTCCTGATTGCAACATTTCACAAGTAAACTTAACTAAACAACATGTTAGTTGATATATTCCATAGAGAATTTATTGTATAAATATCTTGTTGTTTAGTAAACCAAACTTGATTGCAATATAAAACAAAGGTCTACCGGTTAATTAAATTTTTTAAACAATGAAAATAAAACAAAGTTGCTGGACTGTTACCTGACAACCAGCAGGCAGTGAAGAGCCGATTGTGCCACCGGAGGATTGTCAACTGTGCCCTCAATTATACTTTCCTCAGGATAACCCAGTTTTTCACAGACGTATATCCTGGCCTGCACTCCCATCTCTTTCAGGATTTTGGCAACTTCAACAGACCCGAAAGTGTCTGCAGGAAGCAGGAGGACATTCTTCTCCAGTTTTATTTCCGCAACAAAAGCCTCTCTTGCAGGATGGGGATCCCTGCCATGAGCCGTTATCACTGCCAGCCCGTTCATATTCGTTTTTGTCCTGGCACAGGCAACCTGCATCGAGGATATACCTGGAATTATGCTGTCCCCTTCCCCGGCAAACTTGCCCAGACCCGAAAACATGGGATCTCCGGTGGAAAGTACCACAGCATCCTTGCCCAGCAGGTGCAGGTTCTTGTAATCCTTTATCTTCTTTGCCTCTCCCCTTATATAGGGACCAGCGAGCTCAAGAGACCGGGGAGAACCATAAACTTCAGCTGCGGTTTCAATTTTCTCGATGGCCTGTTCTGTGAGCATTCCGGGGCCCACTCCCACACCCACAACTATCATTTGTTTTCCCCGCTATCCATAAGCACAGTACCGTCACGCTCAACGATCACAACACGGGCACCCTTTGCCTTTTCCACAGTTTTTTCAAAGGCCCTGCGCAGGTGCTGTCCCTCAGGTTCCATCTCCACCATTTCGGCAACCGTAGCAAAACCCGTGCCTTCAAGTACATCCGGCTCACCCCATTTGATGATAAGCCCGGGCAGGCCACAGATAATGACATCTCCTGTGGCAGCCTCGAGTGCTTCGGAAATACGGCTGCCTGCAAGTACAACCGTGTAATCGGGAAACAGCATTGTGGAATAACGAATACCTATGCGACCGGTTGTAAGGACTACTTTATCGGAACACCGGATCAGATCTCCTTTCATTTCCCCCAGATGGTCATTCCAGGGTTCTACAAAACCCGTGGTACCCAGAATGGAAATTCCTTCCTCCACACCAATAGTGGAATTTAAGGTCTGGCGGGCTATTTCCTCCCCTCTGGGCAGGGATATTTCCACTTCTGCGCCCTTAAGATCCAGCTGTTCAACAGCTTCAAAAACGGCCAGCTTTATTTGCTGCAGGGGTTTGGGATTGATCGCAGGGTGGCCTTTTTTAGCCTGCAGACCTCCGCGTGTTACCGTGCCTATACCCTCCCCTGCATTAATTATAATTGAATCTGCTTCACGGGCATTCCCTATAAACTCAAGCCCCCGGGTAATATCGGACTCATGATCATTATTGACCTTGGTCACCATCGCATAGCCCCTGTCCGTTTCCTTCACATCAATACATGCACGCAGACCCACAGGAGTGGGAATGGAAACGGTCTTGACCTGCTCTTGCAGGGAAAGCACAGCTGCTTTGGCCGCTGCAGCCGCGGTTGTCCCGGTGGTATAGCCTCTCTTGAGAACTGAACCATCACTTAAAACTACGAGCCTTCCGTTCTTTATGCCCTCCACGAGTT
>JASMTL010000119.1:0-5407 GCA_041694315.1 Methanosarcinaceae archaeon
AACTCGTAGTTTTTGCAAACGCCCCGGAAGATAATCCTTTTATGGCTGGTGCTTTTCACGGAGTCGGTGAGACTGATTGTGTCATAAATGTGGGCGTGAGTGGCCCCGGTGTAGTGAATTCTGCTATAAGGGATCTGGATAATCCTGACCTTGGAGAAATTGCTGAGTGTATAAAAAAAACCGCCTTTAAAATCACAAGAATGGGAGAGATGACCGGCAGGGAAGTATCCCGCAGACTGGAAGCTGATTTTGGAGTTGTGGATCTCTCACTTGCACCCACACCTGAAGTTGGTGATAGTGTAGCAGCTATCCTTGAGGCAATGGGGCTGGAAAGCTGTGGCACCCACGGGACCACGGCCGCTCTTGCATTGTTGAATGATGCGGTAAAGAAAGGCGGTGCAATGGCATCATCTTCTGTAGGCGGACTAAGTGGGGCTTTTATACCTGTAAGCGAGGATGCAGGAATGATAGAGGCTGTAAAACGTGGTTCACTGAAACTGGATAAGCTCGAAGCAATGACATCTGTATGTTCTGTGGGGTTGGATATGATCGCAGTTCCCGGAAACACTTCTGCCTCTACGATTTCGGCAATTGTGGCCGATGAAATGGCTATAGGAATGATAAACAGGAAAACAACAGCAGTGCGTATTATTCCTGCACCTGGCAAAAATACAGGAGATATTGTTGAGTATGGAGGATTGCTTGGAAGCTGTCCGGTCATGCCTGTCCATAAATTCAGTTCGGAAGGGTTTGTTAAAAAAGCAGGTCGTATCCCGGCACCAATACAGGCACTCACAAACTGAAAGTATCAAAAAGTGGAATTATAGAGTTCTTTACTCCTTTCCACAATATCGTCTACAACTTTCTTTTTGTTTGTCATTCCATTGATGTCTACAATAATATCTGCATATTTCCGGTACAATTGATATCTTTCCAGATACAATTTCCTGATTCCCTTTTCACGCAAGCCCACAAGCCCCCTTTTCCAGGGGTGAGATATCCGTTTTTTGATATTTGGAAAGGTATCATCAAGCAGTATAATTAAAGATTTTTCAGAAAGGATTTTCATTGCAGCTTCTGAGTAGATTGCACTACCTCCTGTAGCAATCACCATTTTGTCCCTTAAATCCAGACCTAGTATGGCATCCTCTTCAACTTTGATAAAAGCTGAATCTCCTTTTTCCTCAAGATAATCCTGTAATTGTCCACCTATTCTTTGCTTGATAAGGTCATCTACATCAACAAAGCTATAGCCTAAATGGGAGGCAAGAAGTTTGCCAATAGTGCTTTTTCCAACACCGGCCATTCCAATTAGGGTAATGATCATAAATACCACTTGGTTTTATTAAGGGATAAATGCAATGTTTGCAAATTAATGAATATTTACTAATTAAAAATTTTAATTCATCGGTAAGGTATATACGTTATAGTATCATAATTATTTTCGGGTCTATTCTAGGGAGGTTTCAATATGAGTGAACTAAGCAAAGAGACTATAGTTTCGGAAATGATGGAAACAAATGAAAAAACCCCTGTGGGTCATGCTTTAAAGATGTTGACCGACTTTAGCGTGGAAACAAAGAGAGGAACCGTAAACGGCAAAGCGGGAGATTATATCGTCAAACGTAATAACGGGAGCGTTTCTGTACTTAAATCTTCGATGTTCTTCCGAAAATACCGAGTCCTGCGTTGACAAAGGGCTTATTAATCTAACTTTTTTCGAACTCATTCTGGCCATTTTGGATATTCATTTTCCTGAGGATTTCTATTTATTATAGAGATTTCCGATTAACTCCCCTCTACCAGCCAAACTAAACAACAATATTTATATTTAATCAAGATAAATTTACTTGCATGAGTACATTCAGTAATTTCACCCTGAAACAGGAATATGACCGTTTGATAGCTGCTGGTGACAAACTATCTGAAATAGACAAGTTGATCGACTGGAAACAATTTCGTCCCATACTGGAATCAATGTATACCAACAGGACAGACAAAGGCGGTCGACCTGAAAATGATGTTATAATGATGTTCAAAATGCTTGTATTACAACAATGGCATGGCCTTTCTGATCCAGAACTTGAACGACAATGCATTGATCGCATTTCGTTCAGAAAATTCCTGGGGTTTCCAAAACGAATACCTGATGACACAACTGTATGGGCATTCAGGGATAGGATTACAAAATTGGAACTGGAAGAACAAATCTGGGGAGAACTACAAAGACAGCTTGATTGTAGAGGATTGGAAATTAAGAAGGGAATGATTCAGGATGCAACCTTTATTGTTGCAGAACCTGGACATGCCAATCAGGATAAATTGAGAGGAGAGGAGGCAAAAACAAGAAGAAGCAGAGATGGAAATTGGTCAAAAAAACATGGCAAATCATATTTTGGATACAAACTGCATACGATTATTGATAAGGAAAATGAGTTGATTCGAAGGTTTCAAACGACTGTGGCATCAGTACATGATTCTCAGGTTGATCTGTCAGAAAAGGGAGAAGTTGTGTATAGGGATAAGGGATATTTTGGAGTTGAGGCAAAGGGATTTGCAGCAACGATGCAAAGAGCGGTAAGAGGTAAACCGTTGAATATCAGGCAGATTATGCGTAATGACAGGATTAGTGTAAAGAGGATGCCTTGTGAAAGGGTGTATGCGGTGACAAAAGGCGTCTTCAAAGTTGGAAAAGTGATGGTTACAACGGTTAAAAGAGTAAATCTGAAAATGATGATGACGGCGTTTTGTTTCAATTTGCATCAAATGAGGACGCTAAAAAGAAAAAAGGTGATAGCCTGAGAGCGGAAGCTATCTAAAAATAAGCGTAAATTTCAGGAAATTGCCTGGAAAACAGGCAAATAGAACAACTATAAGAACAAATTTTATAGAAGTTCTGGAGAGGAACGTTAATCAGAATCCTCTATAATATTTTCAGATAGCAATAGCAACTGTTATTAATGCACTCCTCCATTGTGCAGTCAGTTCAACAGGCGGTAGATGGATGGAAAAAGGCAGATTACTTGTATATTTATCTATATTTACTATAATGGGATTGTCCAATGCAGTGATACCCATTCTTCCTGAACTTGCAGGACTTGGACCTGGAAATCATGCAGTTGAATTGTCAAGTTTTCTTTTTTCTGCCTATTTTATAGGAGCTTTGCTTACAATGCTGCCCTTTGGAATACTGGCAGAAAGATATGGGTTCATGAGGTTTGTGACACTCAGCCTGTTGTTGACATTTTTTTCAGGAATTATAATGCTCCTTTCCAATGAAATTCATCTGCTGATTCTTGCAAGATTGATGGAAGGAACTGCATGTGGTGCATTTTTCCCTGCGGCATTTTCTTATCTTGGTTCATTCAGCAGGAGAAAACAGTATATGGGAGAATTTAATTTTCTTTTAAATGCAGGACTTGCTGCAGGTGTTGCTTTAAGTGGTCTTTTGGCTACTATAGGCTTAAAATATGGTATAATGGCCTTTACAGTTCTATCTTTCCTGACCCTTATTGCAGGGATAGGATACCTGTATCAAAATGGCAGGGATAAAGGAAAATTGCAGTCTTCTATCATTGCTGAAATCCGGCAAAAGGTCTCCACAACCTCGGGATTTCTGGTAGACAGATCTTATCTGGGTATCTGGATAATTGTTTTTGTACTAATAGGTACCAACGGTGTATTACTTGCATTGTATCCTGATTACAGTACTAGTATGCTTTCCAAAGCCGAACTGGGAATTGCTATTGCAGTAAGCTATATCAGCACAATGATATCTTCTATTTGGATATCACATACATCCATGGAATCAAAAAAAATGATCAATATGGGTATTGTGGTAGCAGCTTCAGGAACCCTGGCGACCATATGGTTGCCTTTTGTAGGATTTGCATTGCTGGGATCTGGTTCAGGACTTGCGATGGTGGGATTACCAACACTGCTGGCATCAATGAGTAAAAACAAAGGAATCACAATGGGTCTCTACAGCACATATACCTATGGAGGTCTTGCAATCATGCCTATATTTGCAGGAGCCATGACAGGAATTATGGGGTTAGAAATAATCTTTGCGAGTTTTGCAATTATCCTTTTCCTGACCCTTTTTGTTAATTATAGAATACGATCAAATAAAACTTATATAGGTTGAGTTTCGGGAATTGATTGAAATCTACAAAGATACGACATTCTAATATTAAAGGGGGGACGTACCTATTCCCATAATTGTCAATTGTGTTTCCATAGGAGGATGTTTCCACCCTTCAGGAATTATTTTCTTTTCCTTTATATTGAAGGATATCTGATCTTTTTTGATACCACAACTTTTCATATATTCAAATAACACATTTTTGCCATTATCTATGGAATAATCATAGGCTTGCGTGTAAGTTTGAAAACTCTTTCTTCCATTTTGGGAAAAAACAATGAAATCCTGATCCGGTTCGGATAAAGATGCAGGCCTTATAAGGTATTCAAGCCTTTTTATTCCTTTACCATATAGAGCCCCGATTGCATTTCCCACATCTGCATGGTCGGGGAGGATTATATCAGCGTCCACAATATTTCCAAGTAATTTTATATAAGGAGCGACAGGGCCACCGATAAGAACTACAGGTAACTTCATTTTAAAAGTAGCAGGGTAATTACCAGTCAGGGTCTCCATTATACTCTCTTTTTCAATGTTAGGGAGGGTGAAACCTATCAGGTTATATGCCATATTGAGAGCGAATTTTTCTTTCAGTGTTTCGCAAATCTCAAATTTACTGCTAAAAGCAAATCTTGCAAGAATGTCAGCCCCGATTGATGCGGCCTCTCCATTCCATTGCTCATAATCTCCCAGTACATGTAATACATCTGTCGGAGTAAAACCTATAACCCGGATAAACCGTTTGCTTATAAGTAAGTCCAGCATATTTGATGAAATATGGCTCCTGGAGAGGGAGGTCAGTTCCCTGTAAGACATCGGTTCACTACCAAGTACATCAAGTATTTTTCTTTCACTGTCTGTTAACTCATGTTTGCCAGAGCCATTTTTTACGAAAAATCTGGCTGGTTGGATATTTTCATCAAAGAGATCCCTTTGTGGATTAGAAGCATTTTTTAATTTCGATATGAATCCCGGGTACATTTCTGCTGCAACACATAGAGGAATTAAGCGTCTGGGTCCTATGAAAAGTTCTCCTTTACGCGTCCAGATTCCACTATCCCCTCCCATTGCAGAGGTCTCCATATGAATTGCACGTACTCTGGTTTTCCATCCTCCTACAATTCCGCCAGACTCACTTAGTTCAGGTACTCCCTTTGAAATGGATGAAACATCTGTACTTGTACCTCCCACATCTATTGTGACACAGCTATGCCTTCCACTTAAATGAGAAGCTCCGATGAGACTTGCAGCAGGCCCTGAGAA
>JASMTL010000120.1:0-18522 GCA_041694315.1 Methanosarcinaceae archaeon
AATATGTCAGCAATTTCCTTTTTATCTTTTGAATCAAGTTTCATGAGATCACCTGTTAAAAATCATCATCCTGTACATAACTCCTCTCAAATTCAATTGCAATTTCAGCTTTTTCCAGTTCCCTTCCGAGATAACCGGCATGTTCAAGACGTGTGACAAGTCCTTTGTCTATTATCATGTCCAGGATTTCTGCAGCATTTTTACCGATGATAGTTTCCTCTGCATGTTCTGCGACTATGTACCTTTTTCCATCATTTAAGTGAGCAATTCCTATCTGGAATGCCCCGGCCGGGTCCAGTTGCCAGTTGGCGCTGTTTTTTGCATTGGTTGCATCCTCGGGCATATCTATGTCCGGTCGTTTTCGTTTTTCCTTGATCATGAACATGTCAATTCCCAGGTCTTTTGGGGAACTGTGCCTTTCCTCTGCCAGTTTCATCATCGAAGAGGCGGTTTTAAGTTCTGCAATGGAACCCTGGGTCTTATCACTGTATTCGGGTGTGAAAAGAATGGCTGCGCCTACCTCATGTGCTATTCCGCACAGGGTTGCATTTATACCTACAGAATCAGCATCCATAAGTTCAGTAACATTACCGGCTCCAAAGAATAGAGGTATATCGGGGTAGGTATCACGGAATTTTCTGTATCTTTCTACAGAAGATGTAAATCCATGACCAATTGGATCCAGCACAGGGTCTGCAATTATATTTTCAATTCCTAACTCTTTTGCTCGTTTGATATTCTGCATCAATGTATCATATTTGTTGGCCCTGTCAGGGATAATCACAACAGCACACCCCTTTGCAGCGATCTCTTCTCCCAGCTCATCAATATTTGTATCATTGAGACTGAGGACCATATCAATATCGGCTTCAATTGCACTACGTATATGGGCAGGTTCCAGTGTATCCACACTTAGTGGTAATCCGGTCACTTTTCTTGCATTGAGAATAGCCTCATGGATGTTTTCAGCGGGTGTATCTATTGCCATGCCCAGATCTATTATATCAACACCTTTACGGGTGAATTCTGCCACTTTAATCTGAAGATGGTGACAATCCATATTTCCCGCATCAACGATTTCCCCCATGACCTTCATTTGAGAATTGCCCCCAATTTTCTTATCCTTGAGTATTACAGGAGCAAAAGCACTCTTTTCCATCTGACTAAGTTTTTCGTACGCTTCCTGTTGACGTATATCTTTAAGTAATTCACATGCAGGGATTTTATTTGAAAATTGCACATCTTCTACAAACCGTATTACATAACCCAGATCATATGCATGCTTGGGACCTAAATAGACCGGACAGCCTATTTTGTTTGCAACTTCTGTGAAATCGCCGGGGACAAGGCCTGGAACAAGGACCATATCAAATTGTCCTGGTTTGAAATTATTGTCTTCATAGGAATGAATTAACCTGTATGGAGTAATGAAAGCAGCTACGTCAGTATCAACAATAAGTACACTTGTATCTGACCCAACCGCATTACGGACTGTATTTTCCGCCAGGTGACCTGTAGCTACAAGAATTTTCATGGGGGATAATCGATTGGATATTAAAAATAAGTATCTGTGAAAGATGCTTTTCAGGCATCTTTCCAGATTTTAGTTAATTATGTCTATGATAGAACCGCCATTGTCAGAAGAGCGATTCATCGGTTCAACTACCTGACGACTCCCGTTTGGAACCTTGGTATAACGTGATTCGGTATTCTTTTCTACAATATCTGCCTGATATTGGGGCCCGAGTACCTGGGCTGACTGCACTCCGGTCATGATGGCCATTACACGAATCTTTCCTTCATAGTCGTCGCGAATTCTGGCTCCCCAGATTACATTTGCATTTGAGGACAATTCATATGTCAGGGATGCTGCAACTTCCTCAGCTTCCTTGAGGCTTAGGTCCGGTCCTCCGGTAATGTGTACAAGGCTACCTGTGGCACCGCGATAATCGACATCTAGAAGTGGGTGATTCAGAGCTGCCCTGACTACATCTTCACTCTTGTCCTGATTCTTGCTTTCCCCGACAAGCATTACAGCCACACCGCCGCATCCCATAATGGCACGGATGTCTGCGTAGTCCAGATTGATAAGGGATGGCTGTGTAATCGTTTCAGTGATGCCCTTTACGGTTTCAGCGATTAGCTGGTCCATTACTGAAAATGCCTGCTCTATGGGCAGGTTTGGTACATAATTGAGAAGCCTGTTGTTGTCAAGTACAATAACTGTATCTGCTGCACGACGGAAATCTTCGATTCCCTCTTCAGCTTTTACAGCACGGGCCCTTTCTACCCTGAAAGGACTGGAAACCATACCTACTACAATTGCTCCCTGTTCTTTTGCGATGTCAGCCACAACAGGGGCTACACCTGTACCGGTACCCCCTCCCATACCTGCAGTTACAAAAACAAGGTCACTTTCCTTGAATACCTCTTCAAGGGTTCCGCGGGCAAGGTCTGCGGCTTTGGCACCGACTTCCGGGAAGCCACCTGCACCAAGTCCGCGTGTTAAGGTTTTACCCACAAGGATCTTCTTGTCAGCACGGATATGATCAAGATGTTGTTTGTCTGTATTTATAGCAATAGTTTCGGCACCTTCTATACCGATATTATACAGACGATTGATGGTGTTGTTTCCGGCACCCCCACAACCAACAATGGTTATCCGGGGAAGTCCGAATTCAAAATCTTCTTCATCTTCAAAATTCTTTCGATACTCTCTTTCCTGCTCTGATAGTTTCAATGCATCTTGCACTATTGATTGCACATTCATCCCCTCTGATGATTCGCGATGTTACAGCCTTCGAAGTAATGACAGGGTATCCAGAATCCCCGATATGCGAAGAACCTTTTACCTCTATCTCCTATTAATTCTCTCATGGCCACCCGTAGATTTCAATTACGGATGGGGGGTCCTGCTCAAGCTACATATAAATCGATCAGGACCAATTGCTGTTTGGAAACCTGAACTGCATCTTTCAGTTATGGTAGCCCTCAGGCGTTCGACATTCGCTTGAATTAAGTCCGATTTTCAGCGGCCAAGCATCCACTTTTGATCTGACTGAATTCTTACGTTCGTCTGATTTATTATTTATAAATAGTTGTATATAAGGGTATCCATTTATATCACCCTTTTGTGATACAATCGTAATCTACACTGGCTCTTCTAAGATCGGGTATATTTCCCCACATGCCAATATATTTACCCTGAACAACAAGGGCACCATCTATACCCTCTATCCCGTCTAAAACCTTAAATGCTTTTTCCACCGCCTTCTTGCCCGTATCGGTTGCATTTGAAAGAGCGGTTGCAGCGGAGTCAGCAAGGGATACATTTTCGGAAAAAACAACTGCAGCATCTGCCATTCCAAAACTGATTGATGGGCCAACAGTACCCGATGAAGTACATATGCCGGCCACATTGTCAACCGGTTCAAGCACAAAACCAACATCCTTTACAGCGGATTCTCCTGCATATATGCCCACCACAATCTGTCGGTCTGTTATATAGGCTATGTCTCCACCATTGTCAACCAGTGCAAAACTAGCCCCTGCCTCTACCATTGCTTCAACAGCAAGTGATGCAATAGTTCCGGCCACAGCACTCATGGGCCCAAGACCCATTGTATTTGATGCATCTATCATTCTTCTGACTACTTCGGGAGCATCATCGGAGCATGAATGGGGTTCAAGTGTAATCTGGAAATAGGGGTCCCTTCGAATATAATTTTCAAGCAGTGATCTGTGGAATCCAATAGCGTTTTTGGCTGCTTCCACATGGATGGCATCATCTGCATGGATGCTAACTATCGTTTCCTTGAGACGGTAATATTCTTTCATGCTTTGCAAGATAATTATTTCTCAAGACTCAGGGCACGATGGGGGCACATTTTGATACAGGTGCCACATTGTATGCATTTTTCAATGTCCTGGGCGATACCCCATTCATCATCAAAGGAAAACACATGTGAAGGACAAACCGATATACAGGCTCCACATTCTACACACTCTTCCTCATCCCTGACGATCGGATGGTCCAGAACTGTTACCTTAGCACCTTTTGATTCCAGTGCTTGTCTTATAGCCTTGAAATCATCAGTTTCAACCTCGGCAATTATCTCTCCGTAGGTGGAATCGAAATGTGCCTGTGAGATGTTCAGGGCGGTTCTGGTTTCAATCATTGATTCTGCAAGTATGGGCTTTCCGATGACATCGGACGAAATGTTGATTTTTATCATCATATTCACCGCCTCCTTGCAAACAGTTTACTGATATCATTACTCGTGATAATACCGATTACATATCTGTCATCATCTATCACAGGCATTGCTGATACTTCCTTCATGTCAAGATTGCGTGCTGCAATATCTATGGGGTCAGTGGCATTGGAGGTGAGAACTTTTTTTGTCATTATATCCTTCACATAATTACATCCCGTTTCAGCAACAGCTTTGGATATATCCCATGCAGTCACAATGCCTGCCAGTTTTCCATCTTCAGAGACAACAGGCAAATGGCTAAAAGTATTATCCATTATCATTTTAGCTGCTTCATGGAAGGTTGCGTTTTCATCGATGACCACTACATCCCTGGCCATAATATCCTGTACAAGTGGGTTCCTTGTTGTCTGTCTCATTGGTTTGCATGTGGCTTTTGCAGGAAGTCTCTGCGATGGACTGTTTACAAAAAATTCTCCTGCTGTGATCCATTTTTTCAGTTCCCGTGCAATCTCACGTGATTTTTTGAAACTTGACATAGAGGAGGTTGGTATATCTTTGCCGTTTATTTCGATACTACCGGAGCGTAGTTCTTCATAATTGACCTTTCTGAGAACAGGTCTGTCCCGACTTGGCACGCCGTAATCCAGTACATTTGTCACGACATCTTTATCTGTAACGGCGGTTGATTGTGCAAGTTGTTCATTCAGTATAGGAATAGGTATGCCCATTCCAACGTAAAGGGAAGTGCCATACTCATGGAAATTCGCCGCACGAATGTAATCGGCACTCATATCTTTCAGGTCACCCCTGAGCATCAATGTACCAAAATTAGTTTCCGGGTTGTGCTGTGTTCCTTCTCCAATAATATGTCCCTTTGCCCCGCCAAGGAATATCGGCGTGCCAACTCCTATTGTCTGGTAATCAGGATCATTGGATAATGGTGACAGTACGCCTGCACCGGAATAGGTGACGTTTCCATAGTTGGGAAGTAACGAACCCATGTACGTATAAATCGTTCTGTTTATGCCGTTGGTAGCAACATTGTACTTCTGATACCCGTTACGCGGGTTGATCATAATTGCCTGGTTCAGGTCATATATGTTGAGTGTAGTGTCAAGTGTTTTGCGGGGATAACAATCGGTGCCATAAGATGTGGCATGAAGGTCAATGGATTTACCACGTATCAGGTCCTCGATTACATGGGCTCCACCATAATCGAAACCTTCAGTTTCGGAAAGTTGTCCTGCTCCGATAAAGGCATCTACTGCAGCTACGCCTGAATATGCTTCCACACCATTTAAAAGAACCTTGTTCATTTTCATCGGTGGTTCTGGATGTCCGAAATTGAGCCACACGCCAGAGGAACACATTGCTCCAAATGTACCGGTGGTAACTACATCAACTTCCTTGGCAGCCTCTTTTGCACCCAGTTCTCCCACTATACCTACCATTTCCTCAGCCGTCACAACATTTACACTGCCCTCATTTATTCTCCTGTTTATCTCCTCTATGGATTTTTCTACCATGAAATCTACCTCAGTTAATATCAATTGGTAATATTAGAGTATCTATATATTACTTCTGGTTATTGGATGAAAATCTTTTTTGTTTTTGTGAATCAAAGAGTTATTATATTTGGTGAAATATATGGCAAAGGGGAGTTGGTATGGTGTTAATGGGTACTAGCGTACATAATTCATTATTTGACAATATATTCTGTGAAATCCTGGCAAAGGATATATCATTTGACCAAAAGATGGAAGAACTTGCAAAAGCACTTCCTCAAATACTTCGTTATCCTGAAAAAGCATCTGCAAGAATAATTTTTGGTCCTTTTTCTTATATGTCCCCTGGCTTTAAGCAGGGTAAATATCAAATATCCTCTTCAAATAGGTCCAAAAATGAAGAGGAAGGTCATGAGTTATGTCTTGAGTTATTTTATAATAACCTTTCATTGAAAAATAATTACGTACCTTTCAATTCGGATGAAAGACAAAAACTTGATTTCATTGCAAAAATATTATCTATATTTATTGATAAGGAGATCGAAGTGAAACGAGCCCGGTATGATTATGATTTCCTTCTGGGCAGTACGAATGAAATTCCGTATTCCCTAAACAGTGAGGGACAAATTGTCTATATTTCACCCAAGGTTCAGGAATACGGTTTACATCCTGATCAAATGATTTTCAGGCCATTCACAGATTATATCTATCCGGATGACAGGGAGAAATGGTTGAATATATTCAAAAACATCACATCAGTGGATCACTTGCCTATTAAAGCACAGATACGTATTCAGAATGACAATCAAGAGTTACATTGGTTCCTGAATCATATGGATCCAATATACGATGCAATGGGAAATTTAATGGGAATTAATGGTATGGTCCGTGAAATAAACAGAAGAAAAGAAGCGGAACTCCATTCCCGGGAACAGTCCGAAGCGTTTCGTTTTCTTGCAAGGGCATGTAATCAGTTCGTCGATCCTTTTTTTGAAGATATTGATCTGCTCATTGAACCAATTCTGGAAAAGATCATGGGAATTCTCGATGCAGATTCAATTTTCATATATGAACTAAACCATAGCGGAAGTAACATGCATCTGACACATTATACATGTGCATCACATGTAAAAGGAAGATGTGAATTGGCAATGGATAAATTAAGCTCATTGACAACTGGAAAATTCCCGGCTCTAATTGAGAAATTCCAGAAAAATGAGATATGTTCCGTAAATTCTGTAGAGGACATTCCAGCTTCTGAAACATATGTGAAAGAACTCCTGGCAACATTGGATTTTGAATCGGCTCAGATTATGCCAGTACATGTCGAAAATCAGTTAGTAGGATTTATCGGTGTAGTTTCGGCCACAAAAAATAAACATTGGCCAACTTATAGTGAGGATCTCCTCAGGATACTGTTTGATTCCATATTCAATGCAAAGGAACGTGGTAAAACCTATACGATGCTTGAGAATACAATGCATCTTTATCGTTCGCTTTTTGACAGGTCAAACGATGCTATCTTTATCCACTCTTCTGAGGGTGCTATGATAGATGCCAATAGAAGTGCCTGCAAAATAATTGGTTGTTCCCATTCTGATATGTTATCTATGAAAATTGCTGATCTTTATCCTCAGGAATCCAAATATATGGCACAGTTAAAATCAGCAATCCAGAAAACATTGAATGAAGGGTCCACACGCTTTGAATCAAAAATGAAACATATGGATGATTCAGTTATTGACGTTGAGATCAGTTCTTCTGTGCTTGATAAAGAAAATAGTATCATGCTCAGCATAGTCAGAGACATTACCGAACGCAAAAAGTATGAACTGGAACTGGAAAATTATCGCAAACATCTGGAAGAACTTGTAGACCAACGTACCTCTGAACTCCAAACTGCCAATTCCTGGGTCTCTGCCCTTTATGACAATGCTCCTATAGGTATCGGTGTGCTGAATAAATATCTGGAATTGATCGATCTAAATAAAGGAATGACCGAACTTACTGGTATTCCGAGAGAAAATATTGTTGGTAAATCTCTCTTTTCCATATGTACTGAAGGCTCTTCGAAGTATCTTGGTAAGGATTTAGGGCCAAGTATTCTTGAAAAACAATTTTCCACAGAATTACACTGGATATGCAATAAAAAACACATCTGCGTACAGTTCAATTCCCAGCCACTGGGTCTGAAAGATTCTCCCCAGAAGGTAATCTTTACTGCACAGGACATTACACGAAGAAAACAGGCTGAAATCGCCCTTAAGGATTATGCAGGTCAATTGGAGAAATCCAATGAAATGAAGGATCTTTTTACCGATATAATGCGCCATGATCTTCTAAATCCTGCAAATATCATAAAAGGTTTCACAGACATACTCATCAAGAATGAAAAGGAAGAAAAAAAGATTCATTTCCTATCAAGGATCCGGGACAACACAGAACGATTGATCGACATGATCGAAAACACAGCTCACCTGTCCAAACTCGAATCCACTGAAACCCTTGAACTTCAAAAGATGGATCTTGGTCAAATTCTAACTTCCTGCATTTCAGAGATGACTCCACTGTCTGAAAATGAAAATATTGATATAATATACGATCTGCAACATCCATATCCTGTACAGGCCAATCCTGTAATCAAGGAAGTTTTTATCAATCTGCTTTCAAATGCAATCAAATATAGCCCGCCGGAAACTTCAATTCATGTAGGGGTGCAGGAAGATGACGATTCATTTAAAGTAATGATTAAGGATAGGGGTTCTGGGATTGCTGATGATGACAAACCTTACATATTCAACAGGTTCAGCAGGGCACAAAAAGGAAGCATAAAGGGTACAGGCCTTGGACTTGCAATCGTAAAAAGAATTGTTGAGTTGCATGGTGGAAGTGTTGGGGTGGAAGATAACCCTGAAGGCAAGGGTAGTGTTTTCTGGGTATATGTAAAAAAATACTCTGAATAAAATGCACATTCAGATTTTGGGTAACTTCACATGAACTGTGGTACCCAATCCTTCCATACTCCTTGCCCATATAGTTCCATTATGAATATCGATTACCTTTTTGCATATATAGAGTCCCATGCCAACACCATTGTAGATGCGAGTTGTGGAGCCATCGATTTGGTAAAACATGTCAAAAATACGCGGAAGTTTTTCTTTTGGTATGCCAATACCGTTATCTTTTATCTTTATATGTATGTATTCTTCTTCCTCTTTCAGGGTAATTTTTATTTTACCGGAACCTTTTGTGAATTTTGATGCGTTGTCCAGTATATTCAGGAAAACGTTTGTCAGCCTGTCCCTGTCACCACAGATAAGGTATGATTTATTTTGAATATCAATGCCTATATCGACATCCTTTCCTTCATTGTGAACTTTTATTTTATCCATGGCATCCTTTATGATTTCGCCAACATCAACCTCTTCGAATTGATACTGGTATTTCCCCTCTTTTTCCATACTCATGTAAAGGAGGGAGTCAATTAGCCTTTTGAGACGGTCTGCATTACGAACAACTGCCATATTTGCCTTTTTCTGGTCTTCGTTTAATTCTCCCAGTCGTCCCTTATCGAGCAGATCACTGAATCCCTTTATAGATATCAGGGGTGTTTTCAGCTCATGGGTCAGGTTTGCGAGGAATTCACTCTTTAGTTCATCCAGATGTTTAAGGTCTTCATAGGCTCGCTGTGTCATTTCAAAAAGCTGGGCATTTTCAATTGCAATCCCTATGTGTTTGCCTACATGCTCCAATACTTGCAGACTTTTTTCACTGACCTCATGATTGAGAGGAATAGAAAGCTGGATAAAACCCATTACTTTTTCCCTGGAATAGAGGCGGAATAAAAGATACTTCTTACGCTGCATTTGTCCCTGGTAATGGAAAGTATCTTCTGCAACAAAGGGACCGGATGTAGAACCTGCAGAATTATCAAACATGTTTTCTACTGCACAATAGTGAATGCTTTCAGGATATTCTCCAGCCGGGCCTATATAGGCACGCAATACTGCCTCTTTTTCTTCAGGATTTATTATATATACCCCACCGGCAGTAATGTCAAGAAGGTCTCCCATTTCCATTAGCATTTCATCAAGGAGATCATCCACATCAAGAGATTCTGACGCAAGAGCGGATGCTGAATAGAGGATGGATATATCACGTTCCTTTTCCAGAATGGTCCGCTCGGACATTTTACGTTCTGTTACATCAAGTAAGATCCCATGGTATTCCAGATTTTCATCACATCTGCAGGGGAATGTAATCTCTGAAATCCATCTTATACTGCCTGAAGAGTCTACTATACGATATTCACAGGTAAATTGGTTTGAAGAATTATTCCGGAACCTCTCAAACTCATTCTGGACAAAACTGCGATCTTCGGGATGAATTAATTCTTTATATGTCATCCTCCCTTCCAGGAAATCTTCAGGGCTGTATCCAAAAACAGTTATTCTCTCAGATACATAATTTGTCTCGGTACGCCGGTCCCCGTCCCAAAAAAATACAATCATGGGGCTTTTATCGATTATTTCTTCGAAGCTTGCTGCAACTGTGGAAATGTTAGTGCCTTTATATTTTTCCTTTGGCTAAAGATACTTCAAATTGCTTCCCATTATGAGATTTTCTGTAACCATTAATATTCATCCCTTCTCCATCCCTAATTAGCAAAATTATATTATAATTGAGTGCTATTTTTTAAACATATATAAACTTATATATGCTTGAGAGGATATGTAATATTATTTTTAATGTATAGAAATCAAGTACATAGATATTATAATATTTTCATTATTTTTATTTTCAATGTTTGTTTTTTCGTCATTATCATGAGTAAAATATATATGGCATGTTTTGTTGCACTATTCTTGCATAAATGACACATATAGTCGGTTTACCCGATTATCCTGTCGTATAGTTTCCAAAAAGTTATATAAAGGCAGAAGGCTATACGGGACAGACCTTTAACATATCATATTAAAAGTTAAATTCAGAGTTGATTATATTGGCAATCGAGAATGGAGATTTCATAAAAGTATCATATACTGGTAAATTCGAAGGCGACCTGATTTTTGACACTACAGACGAGGAACTGGCCAAAGAAAACCAGATATTCAATCCACGTGGAGTTTATGGCGGTGATGTTGTGATTGTAGGTGCCGGTCATACTATTAAAGGACTTGACGAGGATTTTGTTGGCAAGGATGTAGGATACAAGGGAGAACTTGTTATTCCTCCTGAAAAAGGATTTGGGGAACATGACCCCAAGCAGGTTGAGACCATTTCCCTGAATAAATTCGAGGACCGTAAAGCAACTCCTGGAATGGGTGTAGAAATAGATGGAAAACGTGGTGTGGTCACCAAGGTCATCGGAAGACGTGCACGCGTTGACTTCAATCATCCTCTTGCAGGCAAGGAAGTAACTTATGAATACACCATTGATGAGAAACTCGAAGGAGACGTTGACAAAATCAACGGTCTGCTTTCCCTTTATACAGGTGTGCCAGAAATAGAAGTTGAGGTTGAGGATAAAACCGCCATTATCAATATCCCTGTTGCACTCAGTTTCAACCAGCGCTGGCTCATGTCAAAGAACAGGATTGCTTCTGAGATAATCGAAAACGTCGGAATGGAAAAAGTCAATTTTGTCGAAACCTATCCGGTAGAATCTCCTGCACCTGCAGAAGAGACAGAAACAGAAAGCGAAGATAATGAGTCTGGTGAAGAGTAATCTTCGCCAAATTTTTATATCATAAGCGCTGTTCACCAGCTGCTTATGCTTGTTTTTCATCATGCTGAGGTAGCCAAGCGGCCTACGGCGCCGGTCTTGAAAACCGGTGGTGCTCTGCGCCCCGGGAGTTCGAATCTCCCCCTCAGCGTCTCTCTGTTTTTTTTGTACTCAAAAAAAAAGAAGGTAGGTTATTTTTTCAGGAATTCCAGGACACTTTTGCCAAATGAGCGAGCAACTGTTGGGTCTCTGGCGGTAATTATATGGCCATCTATGATAACATCTTTATCCTGATATTCCGCTCCTCCCTTTTTGATCTGTTTTACACTTTCCGGGTCGTTGAATACGGTACTCTTTTTCCCCTTCAGTATTCCTGCTTTTGCCAGCACTACCGGTGATATACAGATAGCAGCGATCAATTTGTCCTGATTGTAGGCATCCTGGACAATTCTGTGCAATTCTTTGTTATCCCAGAGGTATTGTTTTGCACCTCCACCTCCTGAAATAACGATGGCATCATAGGTATCTGCCTTTTCAGAGGAAATTGTTGAGTCGGGTTCGACTTTACCTCCAAGCATCCCTTTGGCAACTTTCTTTTGGTTTGTTGCAACGGTTATATCAAATCCTGCATTTTCAAAGATCTCTCTGGGTTGAAGGAATTCTTCGTCACGGAAATTTTCCTGGGCGATTACCATTAGTATTTTCTTTTTATTATCCATATCGATCACCGTATTATGGTATCTGGTGTATCCTATTTGGCATTACCGATTATAATGCCTATCCGACAGATATCCTGGATTTTTCAGTTCATCCGAATTCTGCAAATTTGGCAAATTAAATTTCTGCATTTTTGAGGTCATTAATCAATTGTACGAGTTCCTGGCGCCGGAACATTCCTTTATGTATAATGCAGGCAACATTTTCATCAAGCATTTTTCTGTTTTCGTCGGTAAGTTCCTGTGCCGTACAGACAATAATGGGTATCTTCGAAGTAGGGTCCTGCTTTTGCATATATTCAATGACATCATAGCCACTGAATTCTGGCATCATCAGATCAAGCAGTACTATGTCAGGTTGCCTTTTTTGGATAATTTCTATTGCTTCTTTTCCTCCGACAGCATCCAGTATCCCGAATCCTTCTGTATCCAGCATGGAATGGATAAGTTCTCTATCCTGTTCTTCATCATCCACCACAAGAATCGTTGTCTCTTCTGGTTTCAGGTTTTTCCGGACTTTTTCAAGTGTTTCAATAAGGTCTGTTTTGTCAACAGGTTTCACAAAATAATCTTCCACGGTCCACATGCTGTCAATTTTGGTCTTGTCCAGTACGGATATCATAATAACAGGTATGTCCCGTGTATGGCTGTCCTTTTTGAGCCTATCAAGTACAGCCCAGCCGTCCTGGCCCGGCATCATTATATCAAGAGTGATAGCAAGTGGTTTGAGTTCCCGGACCTTCTTTATTACCTGATCTCCTCTTTCCACTCCTATTGCATGGTAACCTTTGGAACTCAGCATCGCAAGCATAAGTTCTCTTGATTTTGGATCATCTTCCGCAACCACCACCACTGGATCATCTCCCTTGGGATTGTGAGGTGTAGCGACAAAGCTTTCCTCATCCACTTTCGGTTCAGGCAATTTCTTTTCAGCTTTGTCTTCTGTTATCAATTCATTTTTTTCCGGAGAATCAACAGGTATGGAAAAAGTAAATGTGCTGCCTTTTCCTTCTTCACTTTTCACTTCAAATGATCCACCGTGAAGTTCTATGAACTTATTTATAAGTGCAAGTCCAAGCCCTGTTCCTTCATATTCCCTATTTGCCGATGAATCCAGTTGGACAAAGGGTTTGAACAATTTGTCACGGTCCCTTTCAGCAATTCCTATGCCTGTATCTTCTACAGCCACATGCACCATGTTTTCGGATGTGGAAGGAATAATTCTCACCTTCCCTCCTTCTGGAGTAAATTTTATTGCATTACTTAGCAGGTTATAGAGAACCTGTTTAATTTTTCCTTTATCGGCTCTTATTTTGGGTATGTTTTCGGTAGGGTCTATCTGGAAGTTTATGGATTTCTTGGCTGCCAGTGGTGAGACAATGGTTTTGACTTCTCTGAAAACATCATCCAAATAGAACTTCTCATACTGGAGTTCCATTTTTCCTGCTTCTACCTTTGATATGTCAAGGATACTGTTAATGAGTTCCAGCAGGTGTTTGCCACTTTTAAGGACATTTCCCACATACTTGGTTTGTTTTTTGTTCAATTCTCCAAAAACCTGGTCAAGTAGTATATCTGAAAATCCGATTATGGAATTAAGTGGGGTGCGCAGTTCATGACTCATTGTCGCAAGAAATTCGCTTTTTGTGCGGTTGGCAGTTTCAGCTTCTATTTTTGCATTTTCCATCTCTATTTCTGTATTTTTACGTTTTGTGATGTCTACTACAATACCACTTACGATAACCGGATTTCCGTGTTTGTCCCTTTCTGTAATTGCACCCCTGTCATGATACCATTTCCATTTACCATCCTTTGTTCTTATCCGGTAGTCCACTTCATACGTGGGACATTTTCCTTCCATATGGCAACGCATTGCTTCCATTGCAATTTCTCTGTCCCGGGGATGCAGAAGTTTCATGAAATCAGTATAATGTGCATCCTTAAATTCATCCAGGGAATATCCCAGTCTGGTAACTTTACCTGGGTCAAAGTTTACTTTGCCACTGGGAATATCCATTTCCCACCAGCTGAGTTTACCTTCTTTCATTGCATTCTGCAGTCTGTGTTGTAATTTTCCAATCTGTTTTTCTGCTTCTTTCCTTCTGGAGATGTCCCGTGCAATACTGAGTATCACTCTTTCTCCATGATAATCAATGGCTTTGCTGCTTATCTCCGTGGGAATTTTTTTGCCGTCTCTGGTCAGGTGGACAGTTTCAAATATCAATGAACCTTTTTTCAGAATTTTGTCTGTTTTTTCGGGTACTTCTTTGGCATTTGATTGAATATCAATATCCATGGGTGTCAGGTTTAGTAATTCTCCCCGGGTGTATCCCAGTCTTTTGCAGGCAATTTCATTTATCTCCAGAAAATTGCCCTCCAGATCATGGATAAAAATTGCATCAGCTGCGTTGTCAAAAAAGGTATGGAATTTTTTTTCGCAACGGATGAGTTGTTTCTCCACATTCCTGCTCTTTATAGCCTTGCCTAAACCCTTTGTAACCAATTCCACCAGTTTTTTTTCTTCATCCCGAAAGCCTGTATCACCTGATGGTTTGTTTTTGAAATACTCCAGTTTGCCTTTTGTATTTCCATTGACTTTGATGGTGTGCTCAAATTTTAGGTCGGCCTCAAGGAAATTGGCACTTGTAAATATTCTGTCTTCAAAAGTTATACGTGCAGAATATCGATTTCCATCACAGTTACCTGCCAGGAGTTCGGTAATATCTTTTATCAGCTTGTCCGTATTCTCTGAATATACCAGGATATCGTAAAAACTGTCAAGACATTCCAATATCTGGAGGCCACTATCTTTTTCAGATTTAGTATCAGTATGTTTTTTGGTGGTCATGGCTATCGATTCCTTCTGTATATACAAATAGTTTGTTTGTTTTTTATTTATAATTATCACTTATAATAAATGGACATCTACTATTTTTGATCACAACCTATTTTTATGTGGAAGGCCCATTAACACAAATATTGTCTAACATCGATCTGACCTCTATCCTGATATCATTCCAGACATTAACATTATATAAGAGAAAGTCATAGTGGGCCGAGTAAGTCTGTATCATAGGTTTTTACACAGCCTGTAAAAGGGCAGTGCTGGACCTTAGTTCCAGGGCTACGGGACGCAAGAATGTGTCCTTAAGGAGGTTTATAATGGCAGACGAAGAAATAAGACATC
Organism: Methanosarcinaceae archaeon; assembly: GCA_041694315.1. GTDB lineage: Archaea > Halobacteriota > Methanosarcinia > Methanosarcinales > Methanosarcinaceae > Methanohalophilus. The sequence goes on from JASMTL010000120.1 coordinate 15,351, forward strand.
TTGTACGTATAATGAACACTGACCTGCAGGGTAAGCAGAAGGTCCTTTATGCACTCACCGGTATCAAGGGGATTGGTAGAAGGACTGCAAGACTCATTGCAGAAAGTGCAGAAGTAGATCCATCAGAAACCATTGGTTATCTTTCTGATGAGGGTATTGCCAGGCTTAATGAAGCTATAGAGACATTTGAAAATCACCTTCCTGTGTGGATGCTTAATAGGCAAAAGGATTTGTTGACAGGTGAAAATAAACACCTTCTTGGACAGGATATTGACCTGACCATAAGGGAAGATTTGAACGATCTTAAAAAGATTCGTGCCTATCGTGGTATACGCCATGAAAGAGGTTTGAAGGTACGTGGACAGAGAACCAAATCCGCAGGACGCGGTGGGTCCACAATTGGTGTCAGCAAAACAAGATGAAGGTGATTTGATATGGTTTATCCCGGAAAGAAAAGAAAAAGTTATGACACTCCGAAGCACCCCTGGCAAGCTTCCCGTATGGCAAATGAGGTTGACCTGATCAAAAAATACGGCCTCAGGAATAAAAAAGAACTCTGGAAAGCAGATAGTATTCTCAGACGATACAGGGCAGATGCCCGTAGGTTACTTGCTGATTCTGCAGAAGCTGAACTTACCGGTCACGCAAAGACTGAAGCAGACCAGATTCTATCCAAACTGATTCGTTATTCCATGATCAAAAGCGATGCCGAGATCGATGATATTTTGGCACTAAATACAGAAGTTATTCTTGAAAGAAGGCTTCAGACTCTTGTCCACAGACTTGGTTTGGCCAGAACTCCCAAGCAGGCAAGACAGTTTATTACCCATGGTCATATTGCAATTGATGGTAAGAAGTTGACAGTTCCTGGTATGCTGGTATCAAAACAGGATGAGATGATGATTGATTACTATGGAACATCACCTATGACTACCGAGTCACACCCGGAGAGACCCGCTCAGATTGCATCTTCCCTTGTGGAGGAATGAAGGAGGTTTGAATTATGGCAAATGGAATATGGGCTGTTGCTCACATCAAATGTTCATTTAACAATACTATAATCACAGTTACCGATATAACAGGTGCTGAAACAATAGCGAAATCATCCGGTGGGATGGTAGTCAAAGCTGCAAGGGATGAGAGTTCTCCTTACACTGCGATGCAGATGGCCGGCCAGCTTGCTGATACTCTTAGGGATAAGGGTGTCGAAGGTGTACACATTCGTGTCCGTGCTCCCGGTGGTAACAAGCAGAGAAGTCCCGGTCCGGGTGCACAGGCAGCCATTAGGGCTTTCGCACGTGCAGGTATCAGGATTGGACGTATTGAGGATGTAACGCCTGTGCCACATGACGGTACCCGTCCAATAGGCGGCAGGCGCGTCTAATGACAGTGTAAAACATATGACAGGTTTATAATTTCACGAGGTTCCCGAAAATGGATATCGATATACTTGAGCTGTCTGATAGATCTGCCAGATTTATTTTGTCAGATGTGGATGCAGCTTTTGCGAACGGATTGAGGCGGGCTATGCTTGCTGATGTCCCCACTCTCGCAATCGATGAAGTCAATATTTACAACAATACTTCAGTCCTTTATGATGAACAGGTAGCTTTGAGGCTGGCCCTGGTACCTCTTGTGACAAGTTTCGATGAGTTTACTCCTCATGAAGAGTGTTCCTGTGAAGAGGGGTGTCCGGCCTGTACGGTTTCCCTCACGTTAAGTGTGGGAGCACCAATGGATGAGGATAAGAATGTTTATTCAGGGGATCTTGTATCCGCAGACCCTAAAGTAAAAGCTGCTGATTCCAATATCCCGGTTGTTAAGCTTAAAGGCGGGCAACAACTTGTCCTTGAAGCTATTGCAAAGATGGGTTATGGTCACGACCACGCTAAATGGCAGGCAGGAGTTGCATGTGGTTATAAGAATGTGCCTGTTATCAGGATTGAGGGTTGTGATCTCTGTGAAAAATGTGTTTCGGCATGTCCTCGCGATATACTGGCCCTTGGTCAGGAATCTGCAGAGGTTGTGGACGATAGACTCTTGAATTGCTCTCTCTGCAAACAGTGTGTAGATGCCTGTGATATTGATGCAATCTCGGTTAATGAGAATGATACATCTTTTATTTTCACTCTTGAATCCGATGGCTCATATAGTGCAGAAGAGTTAATTATAAATGCAGTGAATACAATCAGGACGAAAGCTTCGACCCTTGATAATATCCTGGGTGAATTGTAATAGGAGATATCTTTTCCTATTATTCTTTTATAGAATTTAATATCAGAAGCAAAAATCCCGGTTGTAATTGAGTCGCCATTTGTATGGGTAACGTATATATAGTATTAACCCATTTATGGCGAAAAACAACAGCGTGCGAGGGTTGCCCAGCCAGGCCAAAGGCGCTAGGTTGAGGGCCTAGTCTCGTAGGAGTTCGAGGGTTCGAATCCCTTCCCTCGCACCAAATACTTTTTTAAGCCATTAAAAACATTTGCATATTCACCTTTCTTGATTTTTATTTCCCATAATATTACATAGGCGCTCCTTAACTGTGTTATTTTAACGATAAGTTTAGGGTTTACTGCAGGCCAACTTAAACCCTCCTTTATCTTTTAGTGTGGTTTTGATAGGTCTGCGTTTTGCACAATAGTTAAATAGAATTGAGTTATTACAAAATTAGTTGATTAAATATCGCTCTATAGTCAAAGGGGGATTTATTCATTTCAATAAAGAATATCTGGGGTAAAATAGAGAATACACTAAAGTCAATAAAAGGCATCGAAGAAACTCTTTTACTGAATCAGGCTGACAGGTATTATATTTTTGGGCTTGAGGTTTCTGATGAAAAGAAATCCTCCGCCAGCCTTGGAATTAAAAATAATACCGGGGTAAAAAAAACACTTGGCTCACAGATTCTTGTCTCTTTCCTGACAAACCAGGAATATGATTGGCCAGAAAATAATCTGAAACTCATATACGGGGATGAAATTGTGGGTGAAGATATCAGTGATCCTCTGGAGCTTGCACGACTTGAAAAATGCAAGGATTGCTGTGTGATGGGTAACATAGTGTTCTATAATGACCGTTTTAAGCGCCTGAAATCACCGGATTTAGAACTTGAAATGGTAATTCATGCAAAACCCTTCCCTGAAATTGAGAAAATTCCCTGTGTTTCAGA
>JASMTL010000121.1:0-5536 GCA_041694315.1 Methanosarcinaceae archaeon
CGCTAAAACTTTTCTATTTCGAAAATTGCTTCCGTTATGAGAGGCCCCAAAAGGGACGTTTCAGGGAATTCTGGCAATTTGGGGTTGAGACTATTGGCAGCAGCCGTCCTGACGCTGATGCCGAAGTAATAGCTCTTGCAGAAGAAATGATCGAATCTGTAGGGATCAAGGGAGACCTGCATGTAGGGCATCTGGGGATTATCCGTCATATACTTGAAGGACTCGAACCGGAGCAACAAACAAAGATAATGAGGCTTGTGGACAAAAAGGATGATACCGGACTTGATGATTATCTTGAACAAATCAATGCATCAATAGAGCTTCGCAATGAGCTGTTTGAACTTGTCAGTATCACTGGAGATGGTGCAATAGAAAAAGCAAGGCAAATTGTAGGGGATATTGAAGAACTCCAGATTTTTGAAGAACTGACACAAATCCTGGATGCCTATAATGTGAAATATTCTGTGGACTTTGGTATTGCCAGGGGCCTTGATTATTACACTGGTATGGTTTTTGAGATATATGCCAGCAATCTTGGTGCCCAGAACCAGATATGTGGGGGTGGCTCCTACCAGTTGATACAGCTTTTCGGGGGAGGAGATGTTCCTTCAACCGGATTTGGACTTGGTTTTGATCGTATAATGGAGATATGCGAACTTGAACCTGAGCAAAAAAGGGAAGTTGTGCTTGTGGCAACAGATGACACCCGGCTGGATGCAATAGGGATTGCGCGCGAATTACGTAGGGATGTGCCGGTATATCTCGATATAATGCAGCGAAACTTCAAGGGCCAGCTGTCTCATGCCAATAACATTGGTGCCCGATATGTAGTGATAGTGGGCAAGAGGGAAATGGAGGCCGGCAAAGTTACCCTGAAGGATATGGAATCCGGTGAACAACACCAGTTGACCGTTGAAGATGCCAGGGAGCATATTCTCAAAAGTGGATGGTAACGGATATCACCTAATATGTGATAGCCAATGCAGATTATGTATTGTATCAATAATACTAATTCCATTAATTTAGAAGTATAGTATCATGAGTTGTAAATACTGCAAATTATCTTATGGGAAACCTGTAATTCATAGAAACAGAGGAATGGTAATCAATTAAGCACTCCTGCAAAACCAATAGTAAAAAGCAAAATAATAAATAGCATGGAGTCCCAAGCTATTTTTCACACTGTTTACTATATAACTGAATTCTATGTATGGACAAATGTGTATAAAAACATTTGTTTCTTACTAAAAAATGTCTTTCAGATGAAATCGATGTGCTTTCTCCAGGAAGTGGAATAAATCCTAAAACTCCTTTTGAGAATGTAAAGGCACTTGTTCGAGCAAGAGATGAGTACTATGCCAAAAAATCCCATCCTGCAAAAAGGTAAAAAATCCCATCAAAAATATAGACAAACAACCCAATTACAACAATTTGTGGCCATTAATAATAGCAGTTTTTATGAAATTCTATTGCTCTATTTGTGAGGAGGAAAGCAAATGACAGAAATAACTGTATATTCGAATGTATGTGATTTTACGCATAAAATAAATGGGAAATTGGATGGTGACAAGATCATCATCGATATAGACACACCCTGTGAAAAGGTCAAGAAGATGTCCCATCTGGAAGTTCCTATGATGGACCTGTTCGATATAAAGGACAACTGTGTCATGCAAAAGGCCCAGGAAGCAAAATGCAGTGTTACATGCCTTGTTCCCTGTGCTGTCCTCCATGTGTGCTGTCTGGAAGCAGGCATGATGTCGAAATCTTTGGTCCATAAGACAGGGGATGTTCGTATAGAATTTGAATGATCTTTGGAATAGGGAATTAATACGAATAATCCGGGGAGAGTGATATATTGTCAGAGAAAATGACGTCCAAGGAGCGGTTTGTTAATGCTCTCGAGATGAAGGATGTGGACAGGATGCCTTATGGGTATCTCTGGTTTGGGGCAGGCAACGGCGTCCTGGAGCGCATGAATGCCAAGATGAGTGATGTCTACTATTCTGCAGAGGGAATAGCCAGGGCGCAGATACTTGCAAGGCAGATGTACCATCATGACAATGTTATGTCTCCCTGGGGATGTCTGCTTGTTGAGGCAGAAGCACTTGGCACCCGGCTGAACATCAAGGATAACCGGTATCCTACGATAGCCGGGTATCCACTAAGCTCTGCAAGTGAATATGATCGGATTAATCCCCTTGATATTGAAATGTCCCACAGGATCGATACGGTTGTACATTCAGTAGGGATACTCAAAAAGGAGCTCAAGGACGAGGTCTTTATCACAGGTGCCATGCTTTCCCCTTTGATGCTTGCTTCTCAGTTACTTGAAGCCAGCAGTCTTTACATAGAAATGCTCACTGAAAAAGAGAATGTTCATGAGTTACTTGAAAGACTCACACAAAGCTGTATCCTGTATGCTGACCGGCTTATTGAAGAAGGGGTTGACGGCATCTTCGTTGAGAACGGGGGGAACACTGCAGACCTTTTTAGTCCAGATATGGCTGAGGAATTCATGCTCCCTTATACAAAACAGCTCTATGCACATATCCAGAATAATGGCATTTATGTAATCTCCCATAATTGTGCTGAACATGCCTTCCATGATATGGAAGCATCTTTAAGACCAGATGCCCTGAACTTCGCTTTCGGGGATGTTAACACTCTGGGCAAGAAGTATGGTATCGAATGTACAGAGATTCATAAGAAGGTCGGATGTAGTCCAAGATATTGTTTTAAGGAACTTGAAAAACATGGTATCTGCCTTATGGGTAACATCAATCCCAATGTTTTCTGCAGGGATTCTTTAGATGATATTGAGCACGAGGTAAAAAGTTGTATGGACTGTGCTCCAGAAAAGGGTTTTATTCTCTCGACAGGCTGTGAGATCCCTCTTAGCACACCGATCGAGGAAATGGAAACCCTCTGGAGATCGATAAGTCCTCGTTTGTGAGCAGGGTCATACGGACGATCTATCTTCAAATCCTGTCTCGAAATGAATTGAACCTTATTGGAGAAGTGGTCCCATGAATCAGAAAATAGCATGTATGGACGAAGAAATATTGAATAAGCAGCAGTGTCATTGGGAAAATGTATTTTTAAAGAACAATTCGATGTTCGGTGAAAGATGCAGTGGTCCTGCCATGAAAGCAGCAGAACTCTTCAAGGAAGAGGGTAGAACAAAAATCCTTGAACTGGGGGCAGGTCAGGGAAGGGACACTTTGTTCTTTGCAAATAATGGTTTCGAGGTATATTCTCTTGATTACTCCAGACAGGGGATTGAATGTATAGATCAGAGGTCCCGGGATATGGGACTATCTGGATCGATAACAGCCTTGCAGCATAATGTCAGGGAATCTCTGCCTTTCGATGATGGGTCTTTCGATGCCTGTTTTTCTCATATGCTCTACTGTATGCCCCTAAAAACATCTGAACTTGTATTCATTTCAAAAGAAATCATGAGGGTTCTGAAACCTGGGGGTCTGAACATATTCACTACACGACACACAGGCGATCCTCAATATCGAACAGGAGTTCACAGGGGAGAGGACATGTGGCAGATAAAGGGTGGATTCATTGTCCATTTCCTGAGCAGGGAGAAGGTGGAGCACATTTCGCAAGGGTATGATATCGTTGATGTAGAGGAATTTGAAGAAGGGCAGCTTCCAAAAAAACTTTTCAAGATCGCCCTTAGAAAAAAAGCAATAAAAAAATTGATATGATTGTAAATGAGAGTATCGCGGAAAATATCTAATTGGGACTATACCCATAGAATATCCCTGACCTGTCGTTTGATCCTATCGTACATGTTGTGGATGCCAGCAGCTTTGGATATGAGATCGACAATCTCTCGAAGTTTGTAATTACACAGATCGAGGAGTCCGTTATACTGTGCCTGAACAAGGTGGACATCGCTGATCATGAATATTTGATATCTGTCAGGCAACTTCTTAAGACCATCAACCCTGATGCCAGGATCTTTGAATTTTCGGCAAAGATGTTGGATGAGGGCTTCTCACAGTTCATCGATGAGCTGGCAGGTAAGATGCACCTGAGAAGTAAAAACATAGAGGATGGAGGATTCGAGGAAGTATATTCAAAAAAGGCAAGATGTGAAAGGGTGCATAAGAACATAAAGTGGACTGTGAATATTTGATAATCTCCATGCATACAGCCGTAATGGCACAAAATATATAACCCATGTGCCTTTAATTAGCACCACTTCGCCAATACAGGGAATCTCCCAATGTTCATACCTGTAACTTTATCGCCACTTTAAATTCAAATCAAAATAATAAGGAGTAATCATAATGGCAAAAATGCACACTCGCAGAAAAGGCCAGGCAGGGTCCACAAAACCCATTCGTACAGAAGTACCCGCATGGTCTTTGCAGGATGCAGAAGAAATCGAAAAGGTGGTTCTTGACTTGTGGAAACAAGGCAACCCCACCAGTATCATCGGAATGAAGTTGAGAGATAATTATGGAGTTCCTGATGTCAAACTCGCTACAGGAAAGAAGCTCACCGCTATCCTGAAAGAGAATGAAGTAGCAGCTGGTGTTCCTGAAGATCTGTACAATCTTATCGTAAAAGCTATTGGTCTGAGAAAACATGTTGCAGCCAATAACAAAGATGTACATAACAAACGTCCTCTTCAGCTTACCGAATCCAAAATTCGCAGACTGGTTAAATATTATAAGGCAAACAAAGTCCTTCCAGCCGAATGGAAATATAAACCAGAAACTGCAGAAATGCTTATTACTAAGTAAACGGGAATTTGTACAATTCCCCAACTTTTTTAATTTAGTTCTGTTTTTCCCTGCTGTATATCTTCGGTTAATTGCCATTTATTAAAGGCAAAGTGAAGACAAACCCACACAAATCAATAGAAGTATAAATGTGTGCTACATAATGAATCCTTTGATATCAAAATCACTCCATCTATAACTAGCATATGTGACTGGCAGGTGAAAGTTTTTGGAAAAATTGCGACCCATTGCAAAAATGGCATCTGAAAAAATCAGTGAATATTCACGTGTAAGACTCATATCCCATAATGATGCAGACGGGATTACCGCAGCAGCTGTAATGTGCCATGCCCTGCTGAGGGAAGATATAATTTTCCACGTAAGCATTGTAAGCCGGCTAGATGAAAATGTTGTGGAAACAGTTAACAATAGCACTGATAATGGTGATCTCGTACTTTTCTGCGACATGGGGAGCGGCCAGCCTGAATTGATTGAAAAAGTCAAAAATGACACCATTATAATAGACCACCACGCACCTGTGGGTGACACAACGGCACACATAATGGTAAACCCTCATCTTGCAGACATAGATGGTGCTTACTATATGTGCGCCTCAACCACTGCTTATGTTGTCGCAACAGAACTTAATCCCGAAAATAAAGAGCTTGCAGGGCTTGCAATTGCAGGTGCCATAGGGGATAAACAGCTTTTTGACAGGGAGAATGGCCAGATCCTGAAAGAAGGAATTGAAAGTGGCTCTGTTTCCATAAGGAAAGGATTAAAGA
>JASMTL010000122.1:0-4960 GCA_041694315.1 Methanosarcinaceae archaeon
ATTGGGTGGACAGACGGGTCTTAATGTTACAAGTGAACTTGCAGAGCTGGGTATTCTTGAAAAATACGGCGTAGAGATGCTGGGTACGCCTCTTGATGCGATAACAAACACTGAAGATCGGGAACTTTTCAAGCAGACCATGGAAAATATCGGGGAAAAGGTTGCCCGCAGCAAGGCCATTTCTTCATTACAGGAAGCAGAAGAAATGATAGAGGAACTTGGTCTTCCCATTATTGTCCGTCCGGCTTATACCTTGGGAGGTGCAGGCGGAGGAATTGCCCATACAAAGGAAGAACTGTTGCAGATCGTGGATAGGGGAATCCGGCTGAGCCGCATAAATCAGGTGCTTGTGGAGGAAAGTGTCCTGGGATGGAAAGAGTTTGAGTATGAAGTAATGCGTGATTCCAATGATACCTGCATTGTTATCTGTAATATGGAAAACATTGACCCAATGGGTGTCCATACAGGTGAATCAGTAGTAGTCACCCCATCCCAGACACTTAATGATGAAGAGCACCAGATGCTCAGGACCGCAGCTATCAAGATAATTCGGGAATTGGGTATTGAGGGTGGATGTAATATCCAGTTTGCCGCAAAGGACGGCGAATATCGTATCGTGGAGGTCAATCCCCGTGTGTCCCGTTCCTCAGCTCTTGCCTCCAAGGCAACCGGTTATCCGATTGCCCGGGTAACCGCCAAGATTGCTGTGGGGATGACACTTGATGAAATCCTCAATGATGTCACAAAGAAAACCCCTGCATCCTTTGAGCCAACCATTGACTATGTGGTTACAAAGATACCCAGGTGGCCCTTTGACAAGTTCGTAACTGCAGACAAGACACTTACCACGGCCATGAAGAGCACAGGTGAAGTTATGGCTATTGGAAGGACTATTGAGGAGTCCATGCTAAAGGCCATCCGTTCCCTAGACAACGATATGGACTTTGAGGTCAAAGGCAGGGATGACCCGGAGATTGTCACATTACTTAAAACACCGACAAGCGAACGTCTTTTTGTAATCTATGAAGCCCTGAAGAAAGGTTACTCCATTGAACAAATTTCCGAATATACAGGTATGGATCGCTTCTTCCTGCAAAAAATGGCAAATATTGTAGATATGGAGTCACAAGTTGCAGAACAACTTTTCCAAAACGGAGAAGTAAACACTGATCTTCTTCGTAAGGCCAAAAGAATGGGCTTTACTGACAGCAGGATAGCCAAATGTTGTTCTAAGACCAGGGAAGAGATAAATGATATACGCAGGGATGCGGCAATCACTTCAACTTACAAGATGGTGGATACATGTGCAGCAGAATTTGCTGCTGCGACCCCTTATTATTATTCATGTTACGAAACGATGTGTGAATGTGAACCCACAGACAGGAAGAAGATACTGATTTTGGGTGCCGGACCCATACGTATCGGGCAGGGAATAGAGTTTGATTACTGTACTGTCCATGCAGTTCATGCGATACGTGAGGAAAATATAGAAGCCCATATCCTCAATAATAATCCTGAAACTGTTTCCACTGATTATGACACATCGGATAAATTATTCTTCGAACCCCTTACCCTTGAAGATGTAATGAATGTCATTGAAAGGGAAAATCCGGATGGGGTGCTCGTACAATTCGGAGGCCAGACTTCGGTTAACCTTGCAATCCCCCTGCAGAAGGAACTTGCCAGGCGCACAGACCTGAAGACGAAGATAATGGGAACTTCCCCTGAAAATATGGATGTGGCAGAAGACAGGGAAAAATTCAACCAGCGTCTTGCAAAAATGAAAATCAATCAGCCGGATGCAGGTTATGCAACATCCGAAAAAGAAGCCCTTAAGGTTGCAAATGATATTGGTTATCCGGTCCTTGTCCGTCCCTCCTATGTACTTGGGGGAAGGGCAATGGAGATTGTTTATGATTCCACAGATCTGGAGCGTTATATGAAAGAAGCTATCAGGGTATCACCCGAACATCCCATCCTTATTGATGATTTCCTTGAGGGTGCGGTGGAAATCGATGTGGACGCTGTGAGTGACGGCAATGATGTCCTGATCGGTGCTATCATGGAACACATCGAAGAAGCAGGAGTACATTCCGGTGATTCTGCCTGTGTGATCCCCCCTTATGACCTTTCTGAGAACATCCTTGAAACGGTTCGGGATTATACCAGAAAGATTGCTATGGCGCTTGAGGTCAAGGGTCTTATAAACATCCAGATGGCGACAAAAGATGGCGAGGTTTATGTCTTGGAGGCAAATCCAAGGTCCAGCCGTACGATTCCCTTTGTATCAAAAGCTTCCGGGCTTCCTCTGGCAAAGATCGCTGCACAGGTTATCATCGGCCACAGTCTTAAGGATCTTGGTTACCTGCAGGACAGGGAACCTTCCCTGAAGCATTATTCTGTCAAGGAAGTCCTCCTTCCGTTTGACAAATTACCCGGTGCAGATCCTGTGCTTGGCCCTGAAATGAAAAGTACCGGTGAAGTGATGGGTATTGATTATGACTTTGGAAGAGCATTTTTCAAGGCCCAGCTAAGTGCTGATAATCTCCTTCCCCTGAATGGAAAAGTATTCCTGTCCATCAGGGAGCGAGATAAGGAGGCGATTGTAGAAATTGCCCGCAGGTTGCAGGAAATGGGACTTGAACTCATGGGTACAAAAGGTACCGCACGCTATCTTTCCGATAAGGGTATCAGTATGGAGGCTGTTATGAAAGTGCATGAAGGCAGCCCCAATGTCATTGATATGCTCAGGAGAGGCGATGTTGCCTTTATCATAAATACCCCGACATCCCGCCAATCCAGGAAAGATGGTTACCATATACGCAGGGCAGCAGTGGATTTCAAGGTTCCGTACATTACAACCATACAGGCTGCGCGTGCTTCAGTTGAAGCCATTAAAGCAATGGCTGAGGGCAGCAGCACAATTAAATCAATTAACGAATATCATGAAGAGATCCGCCGGAACAATTAAGTTTACGGCTGATTTTATTTCTTTTTTATTTTAGATTGAGGTATTAATAATGGTCAAAAAGGCAGTACTGGCTTATTCAGGTGGTCTGGACACATCAATATGTGTTCCTTTACTTAAAGAAAAGTACGATTGTGATGAAGTAATAACCGTAGCGGTGGATGTAGGCCAGCCTCGGGAAGATGTGGATAAAGCTACCGAAAAGGCGCAGGACATAAGTGATCTGCATTTTACCCTTGATGTCAGGGAAGAATTTGTAAATGATTATATTTTCCCTCTCATAAAGGCAAACGGGGATTATGAAGGGTATGTAATGGGGACATCCATTGCACGTCCCCTTATTGCTAAAAAGGTCGTGGAAATCGCAGAAAAGGAAGGGGCTTCAATGCTTGCCCATGGTTGTACAGGTAAAGGCAACGATCAGCTAAGATTTGAGGCAGTGTTCAGACTTACGGATATGGAAGTAGTGGCTCCGATGCGTGACATGAACCTGACACGTGAATGGGAGATTGAGTATGCAAAACAACATGGTATTCCTGTTTCAGTAACATCTTCCAAACCCTGGAGTATCGATGAGAATATCTGGAGCCGCAGTATAGAGGGTGGCAAACTGGAAGATCCGGGTTATATCCCGCCGGAAGAGATCTACAACTGGACAGTGGACCCGGCGCAGGCCCCGGATGCACAGACCATAGAAATCGGTTTTGAGAACGGAGTTCCTGTGTCCCTTGATGGTAAGACAATGGATGGAGTAACTCTTATCGAAAAGATGAACAAAATCGCCGGGTCCCATGGTGTCGGAAGGACCGATATGATAGAGGATCGTGTGCTGGGATTGAAAGCCAGGGAGAATTATGAGCACCCTGCAGCAACAGTTTTACTGACTGCACACAGGGATCTGGAAAAACTTGTGCTTACCCGCTCTGAACTCAAGTTCAAGGCTATGGTGGATGCTGAATGGTCCGAACTTGCCTACCTGGGTCTTGTGGATGAACCTCTCTATGAAGACCTGAACGCCTTCATTGATTCCACACAGCAGCGTGTTACAGGTACTGTAACTGTGAAGTTGTACAAAGGTAATGTCTACATTATGGCCAGGACTTCACCCAATGGTTTGTATTCAGAGGACCTTGTATCCTTTGACAGCAAGGTCATCGACCAGCAGGATGCTGAAGGTTTTTCCAAATACCATGGTTTCCAGGCACGCCTGTATCGCAGGTTTGTTGCCAATAAATAATTTTAGTGGAGGATTTAATGTCCTCCATTACTTAAATTAAGACCGACTACCCCAATTATTACGAAAACGATTGATATCATTTTTACTGCTGTGGCAGGCTCTTTGAACCAGAGGATTCCAATAACCGTTATCATTGCAATCCCCATTCCGGCCCAGATGGCATAAGCTATGCTTACGTCTATTCCTTTCAATGCAATCGTTAACGAGGCAAAGCTGATTCCGTAAAACAAGAATATTCCTATTGAGGGTAAGATATTGGAAAAACCATCAGATAATTTCATGCAGGTGGTGCCAAACACTTCAAAAATTATGGCTCCGATCAGATAGATATAACTCATAATTCTATTTTGGAGTTATACCTATAAATAGATTTTCCTCAAAGTAAGGATTAATAGAGAAGGCATAGGTATCCTTTCCTATGCCTCCATTATCGTACCCCACGATTATAAACCCGCACGGGTCCCACCCCGTCAGGTTATGTCGAGAGAATATTTCTCCCAATCACCACATAAACTAATAGGATGTTTGTCTATATAGCATAATCTCTCTTGATTTTTAGATATCAATATAATATTATAGTCCCGTTAAAAATTACAAAGAGACATTAAATTCATCGTAGGAAATACTTATCCGAAAATAGCTTACAGGCAATTTTGATATTGTTATTGTATATACAGTAACATTGCTGCGACACTTAAATGTTATGTATTTTTAAGAAGTTCATAATTAGTTTTTTAGCAAACCAAAAGTAGATT
>JASMTL010000123.1:0-2545 GCA_041694315.1 Methanosarcinaceae archaeon
ATCGTTGCGGGGATCCTACAAACGTGGATTGCCTTTACCCAAATCGAATTTATGGGGATTAGATTACCACCATTTGGGTTTACAATTCCGGATGTACTCATTACTATTGCTACTCTTTCGATTGGCTCGCTCCTTGGTGATATGACAATGAGTTTTGTTAAAAGGAGGATCAATCTGAAAAGAGGAGCTCCTTTGCCAATTGCAGATCAGCTTGATTTTGTAGCAGGCGCCTGGATATTGACCTACCTGGTAGCCCCACAATGGTTTGTTGCAAATTTCACCCTGAATATCATTATAGTGTTACTTATACTAACACCCCTTTTACACATAGGAACCAATATAATAGGTTACGTACTTGGAATCAAGAAAGAACCCTGGTAACCTCAGGAGATTAATGCCATGCAGGAAAACAATGAGAAAAATGAACTCATAGAGGCTCTCAATAAGTGTGAAGCTGTCAAATTCGGCCGATTTACCCTTGCCTCGGGAAAAACCAGCAAATATTACGTCGACATAAAAAAGGCAATTTCAGACCCTGTAACCCTCAAAAAAATATCTGATATTGCTTCAGCCAGGATTGATCTTTCTAAAACAAGTCGTATTGGCGGAGTGGCCCTTGGCGGAGTTCCTCTTGCAACGGCCATCTCCCTGAAAACAGAGCTTCCCCTTTTACTCATACGCAAGGATGCAAAGGCTTATGGAACCGGGGGAAGGTTTGTAGGTGATCTGGAAGAAGGAGATAAAGTCATACTGATAGAAGACGTTACCACAAGTGGTGGATCTGTTCTTGAAGCGATCAATCTTCTCAGGGACTTTGGTGCCACTGTTGATGAAGTGATTACCGTTGTTGACAGGGAAGAAGGTGCAGAAGCGAATTTGTGGAATGAAAATGTGACATTGAATCCGCTTGTGAAGGCATCCGATCTGCTCAAAGAAAAATAATCGGCAAAAGCGGAAAGTATTTATTTAATTATCCGGAATGCTCTATTCTAATAATAACTGTTTACAACACAAATTTGCATAATACAAATGAATATTTATCGACGTGTTCTACAGGATTTTTAATCAGAGAGGTCTACAAATGAATGTTTTGCTTATCGGTGGAGGCGGCAGAGAGCATGCCATTGCTGAAGCCATCGCCAGAAGTAAGAGAGAGCCGCAACTGTATGCAGTAATGAGCAAAAAAAATCCCGGTATAGCAAAGCTTTGCAGGGATTTCTTACTTGAAAAAGAAACAGATGTAGAAAAAGTGGTTGAATATGCCACTTCACAAAAAATAGACATTGCATTCATAGGTCCGGAGGCACCTCTTGCAGCCGGTCTTGTAGATGCTCTTGAAAAAGCCGAAATACCTTCAGTGGGTCCGAAAAAAGATGTTGCCCAGATTGAATTCGATAAATCATGGGCGAGAACTTTCATGAAGGAAGAAAATATCGAGGGATGCCCTGCTTTTAAAGTATTCAAAGATGAAAAAGGATTGAAAGAATATATCGAGAAACTGGGCGATGTTGCCATAAAACCCGCCGGGCTTACCGGGGGCAAAGGCGTCAGGGTAATGGGTGATCAGCTGCCGGATACCACAGATGCTTATGAATATGCACTTAGCATCCTCGAAAAAGATAATGTTGTTGTTGAGGAGAAACTGAAAGGAGAGGAATTCACCTTACAGGCATTTGTTGACGGAAGCACTCTTGCTTTTGCTCCCTGCGTACAGGACCACAAGAGAGCATTCGAAAATGATCTGGGACCCAACACCGGCGGAATGGGAGCCTATTCCAGCACCGATGTAATCCTGCCTTTCATGATGGTAGATGACCTGGAAAAAGCCAAGGTGATCATGCAAAAGGTAGTAGAAAAACTCTGTGAGGTTACAGGAATCCCATACCAGGGTATCCTTTACGGCCAGTTCATCCTTACTGGAAAAGGACCAAAGGTAATAGAATTCAATGCGCGTTTCGGAGACCCCGAAGCTATGAACATAATGCCTCTGCTTGAGACTGATATACTTGATGTTATGGAAGCTATCGTGGAAGAACGCCTGGAAGATCTCGATGTGGTGTTTAGCAAGAGGGCAACTGTGTGTAAGTACGTGGTTCCTGCTGGATATCCGGATAACCCCGATTCAGACAAAGAGATCGTTTTCGGGGATATGGGCGATGCAATTTTGTTCTATTCCAGTGTATATGAAAAGGATGGTAAAATCTATACCACCACATCCCGCTCCGCAGCAGTTGTCGGTATCGCGGATTCCATAAGCAAGGCTGAAAGAATAGCACAGGATGCACTTGAGAATATCATCGGCAATCTGCATTCACGCCGGGATATTGGCACCCGGGCCCTTGTACGAAAGAAAATCACACATATGAATAAGATAAGAGAGTTAAAACAGGGCTGATATAATGAAACACGTTCTGTCAATGACGGACCTTTCCAAAGAAGATATACTGGATATATTGGAGACCGGAGAGGACCTGAAAGAAAAGAGAATGAAAGGCAAGGTCACTGATCTGCTGAAAAACAAAAGCCTTGCGATGATCTTTGAAAA
>JASMTL010000124.1:0-16403 GCA_041694315.1 Methanosarcinaceae archaeon
CCCGTGTATTCCACTTTTTGGTTTGCTTCATCCTCAAAATTGAGGTTTAGAGCACAGATTGTATTGGGTTGTGGATAATCGGGTATGATTGTCCTATCCACGCGTTTGAAAATTCCGTTGTAGAATTCTTTCGCAATTACCCCCAGTCCCTGAAACAAATAATTCTCCTGAAAGAATATTTCCATATTGGATTGGTTTACCATCAATGCAACAGGTATCTTCCTTCTCAGGGCCGCTATAGTTCCAAGGTAATAACTGTCTGAGAGAATTACATCCGGTTTTTCTTCATCAACAAGCCTTTGAACATTGAATAGGCCGGGCACCTGTCCCAACTTTATACTTTCCTTTATGGATTTTCCCAGGTTAAGAGAGCCTTTCTCTCCCACAAGTCGAATTTCGGCAGGCACCTCTCTTACATTCATTCCATGTTCGGCCAGAAACTGTGCGGAATAGCCATAAGCACCACAGGTCACCTCATGTCCTGCTCTGGATAATTCCCTGCCGGCTGCAAGGCACCTGCCTGTATGACCAAGCCCCTCTCCACAAACGAATATGAGTATCTTGAGTGACATATTTATGGATTAATCTTTTTTACTGATAATATGTTCAATTAATGTCATTCTTCACAATTTTTCCGCAGGTGGGGTTGTGTTGAGTTTGGCATACTTGACACCTTTCAGGGAAATGAGATTTTCATCAAGTTTCTTTATATTCTCCCCGTCCCCGTCAAAGATTATGATTTCCATACAGTTTTCAGGGTCAAGATGGATGTGAATTGAAGTTTTAATTATATCTGTGTAACCATGTTGTGCATCTGCAATGGCATTGGACAAACCCCTTTTTGTGTGATCATAGATCAGGGTTATGGTGCCAACTCTTCTGCCACTGATATCGCCCATCCATTCATGATAATTTATATAACTTCGAATAGCATCCCTTATTCCTTCAGACCGTGATGAGTAGCCACGCTGTTGTATAATGGAATCAAATTTTTCCAGCAGGTTATTTGGGAGGGAAACTCCGATTCGCATAAGTTCTTGTTCCATATTATCACCTCTATTTCAATAGTCTTGCATATTAATAATATTTTGTGTTACTTTAGGTTACTATGTATTATATCATGTGTAAACGGTGTGATAGATTTATATTGGATATTGTGTGTCTGTAAGGAGAGGAGATTGCATGATGTCTGATATTCAGATCAAGGGTGAATTATACTCAGGAAAGGCCAAAACCATCTATACAACGAATGACCCGGAAGTACTTGTATCCCATTTCAGGGACAGTCTTACCGCTTTTGACGGAAAGAAGAAAAGTGAGGCTGAGAAAAAGGGTTATTACAATGCCCAGATATCTCGCAAATTGTTCGAGATGCTTGAGGATGAGGGTGTAAATACCCATTATCTTGGGATGTTTGACGATGAACGGATGCTTGTGAAAAAAGTGGAGATAATTCCTATTGAGGTGATTCCACGCAACATAGCTGCAGGTTCTATCACCCGGACATATCCTTTCAATGAAGGGGACAAGTTTAAAGAACCCGTACTTGTGATGGATTATAAGAGCGATGAATATGGGGACCCCATGCTGAATGAGGATATAGCCATCGCTCTTGGAATAGCCACCCATGAGGATATTGCAAAAATCCGTGAACTTGCCCTGAATATCAATTCCATTCTCAAAACTTACATGGAAAAACAGGGCCTTTTGCTCGTTGATTTCAAACTAGAGTTCGGTTGGGCAAACGGTGAAATTGTGCTTGCCGATGAGATATCCTGTGATACCTGTCGTTTCTGGGATGCAGGTACCCGTGAATCCCTGGATAAGGATGTATTCAGGTTTAACAAGGGTGATGTCTCCGGAACATATGAGAAACTGGCACGTCGCCTTGTTCCCGAAATATTTGAAAATTAAACTGCAAATATCATTGCTGGCAGGCTGTTGGATGCATATTTTCAGTCCTGTCAGGTATGTAAGCGGTAGTCTTCATCTAATCCGTTAAGTGTCAGCTGCCGCTACCTTCCTTTTCCTTTTCTAAAATCAATTTACTGCTGCAAAACTGCTGTGAATACTTATGGCAAAAACCGGGATAGTGTTGTTTGCTCCTTTACATAAGGCAGAAGCTCTGATTTTTCTCTCCATTGGTAGAAAGGCGTATTGATGCGTGTCTTCATATCCATCAGTGCTTCTTCCAGGGTTTCAAAGAAAGCCGGCTCTGTTGAAAGAGCATTGCGTGCTGCTTCTCTGACAACCCATACTCCCAGGGGCGCCCAGTAATCAGGAGTAATCTCCCTGATTGCAAATACTGCAGCCTGCTTTCTTATGCTCTCAAGTTTTTCCAGAACCGGCAGACGGGCTGCATAATAGCCACCTGCCAGGGTTGAGTATCCTTTCTTTCCTGAAGTCCCTTCCATGTCCTGTCCTATCCAGGCTTTGTCTGCAGACCACACCGTACGTGCCATCCACAACTCCAGCAGTTCAAAAGAATAACTCCTGGGTATCAACAGTATTTCAAAATGGTTTCCAAGGCTACCTCCGCTGTATAGTTGTATATCTCTTATTTCGGGGTAATCCAGTAAACCCTTTGCCAGCTCTTTGCCCACCATATCATCTGTGGCGGTAATTGCCCAGCGTGTGGGGACAAGCTTTCTTTCCTGCCCGAGCAAACCGATGGAAAGAAGCCGGGTTATATGTTCACAGCCAATATCATGGTCATAAAGCTCCAGGGCAGCATCTGTGGCTTTTACATCGGTATCATAGGTCAGGTAGTCAACTTTATCAGGGACCTTCGGGTTTTCTGCGATATCAAAACGTTCCATTTTCCCGGCCGGTCCCATCGGTGTGAGTACACCATCGAATTTTTGGGCAGGCTTTAAAGGTTTGCTGAGCAACACTTCTGTATCCACAGGTTTGCGTGAAAGTGCCATTTCCTGGGCTTTTTCTATCAGGCGACCTTTTTCAAATTGTTTTACTTTGACAGTGGTGTTGGCCCGTACCAGCTGACACCTTTTTTCTATGATATCGTCAATTCCCATGCCAAGTAGTACATGAGGGTCTTCCAGTTGTGCAGCTTCATCGCTTTCCAGTAAAGGAGGTATCATTGGTCCGGCACTTACCTCGGGATAGCCATGCCTGCCGACAAATACAGCAGGAGGAGAGGCCCCAAAAATAGTTTTTTCCCCTTGCCTTTGAGGGGAATATTTAGCGGTGGCCCTGAATTTTTCAAGTATAGGGCACCGCGACCTTCCACAAAGTCCCTTCCCTTTACATTCAATACACCGATTTTTCAATCATCGTCACCGCACAGGATACAATATCCCACTTCTGGTGCATTCTTGTAAAGCCAGCCGGACTTCTGGACATGCTTGCATACTTCACACATACGTTTTACTTTTTGCTTGGGGGTTAGGCCATCCTCTGCAAGGCAGCAGGCAAACTTACGGATTTCTTCATTTGTATTTTCGGAAAATCCTACTTCTGCCCCTCTTTTTTCACTTACGTACTGGGACACGGCGGCTCTTGAAAGACCCAGGAGGTTGGCCACCTGTTGCTGTGTGCACTTATGTTCATTCATAAGCTCACGTGCAAGTACGGCCCTTATGGCTGGCAATACCCTTTGCACCATTATTTCACAGGCAGGTTTCATTTAATGATATCCTCGATGCTGGTTTTATTCAGATGACACTAAACCCTCTCTTTAATGCAGGATTAGGTGCGATATGGAACTGAAAAAACCGGCTCAAAAAAGATTTTGTATTTCTTTCTTTTGCCGGGACAGATGATTCTCGTATTTCTGCCATATTATTAGTCATTGAAAAAGTCTTAATTCTTGATCTGATCGGGAGAAAACCCTTTCTGGACCAGAACGTCTTTCATCCTTCCAAGATGATTGCCCTGCAACTCTACGGCATTGCCACGTACTGTACCACCGCAGGCGAATTTTGATTTGAGGTATGTTGAAAGTTCATGGAGGTCAATTTCATTGGCATCAAAGCCTTCTACCACGGTAACTTCTTTTCCATACCTTCGCCTGTTTACCTTTACGGTTATTCTCTGTTGCTCTTTGGCCACTTCTTCGCAGATACACAATTCTTTTGGCAATCCGCAAACAGAGCACATTTCTGAACTCATCTTCTGGTTTTTCCTCCGAAAATTTAGTGTTATGTTGTCTGTATAATTTATATACAGACGAATAGAAGTTAAATGCGATGCTATTAAAAGTTAATGGTAAAATGATTGCAAGAGACGTTGAAATGGCCGATACATTACTGAAAAGAACCAGGGGTCTGATGTTCAGGATGAATATCCTGCAAGATTATGCTATGCTTTTTTCTATAAACAAACCCTGCAGGTTTTCCATACATATGCTTTTTGTTCCCTTCTCTCTGGATGTTTTTTTCCTTGATTCGAATTATCGTATAACACAAATTGAATCACTGCGCCCGTGGCTGGGTTTTACCCGTGCAAAATATGCAACCCGGTATATGGTTGAAATGCCTGCAGGCTCTGTGGAGAAGTTTGGACTTGAGGTAGGGCAGAAGGTGTCTCTGGAAAATACCCATTCATAAGAAATGTTTATTTACATGCCCTATTTATGGGTACTTCATTCCAATTTAATGAGGTTCTCAAATGCTACCTGAAGATGACCTGAAGATTATTGTAGAAAAAATGGGACGGCAGCCGAATGACGTGGAACAGGGCTGTTTTCTCAATCTCTGGAGTGAACATTGCTCCTATCGCTCCAGTGCCCCTCTGCTTAAGAGTTTTACAACCACGGGTGACCGTGTAATCATAGGCCCAGGTGATGATGCTGCAATTGTGCGGTTTGGTGATGGCTGGGTACTTGCTCTGGGTATGGAAAGTCATAATCACCCGTCCTATGTGGATCCCTACAATGGTTCGGCTACAGGTGTGGGGGGCATTGTCCGTGATATCATCTCCATGGGCGCCCGTCCAATTGCCCTTATGGATCCACTCTATTTTGGCCCCCTGAACACTCCTAAGAATATGTATCTGTTTGAGCACATTATTGAAGGCATCGGTGGTTATGGTAACTGTATAGGTGTGCCGGTTGTCAGGGGTGAAGCATTTTTTGATGAAAGCTACAGTGGCAATCCGCTGGTGAATGTTGTATGTGTGGGGCTTGCCCGGGAAGACCAGCTTGTAACTGCCACTGCCCAAAAGGCAGGTAATAAGATCGTACTTATTGGCTCGACTACCGGACGCGATGGTCTGGGGGGTGCCTCTTTTGCTTCCAGGGATCTGTCCGAAAGTGCCGAGGCAGAGGATCGGCCCAGTATCCAGATAGGCGACCCTTTTACTGAAAAACTTCTTATTGAACTCTCTCTTGAAGCGGTTGCAGAAGGTGTCGTGAAATCTTGCCGTGACTTAGGAGCTGCCGGACTTGCAGGCGCATCCTCTGAAATGGCTTCCAAGGGTGATCTGGGTATTCATATAATTGCAGACAGTGTACCCCAGAGAGAGACAGGGATGAATGCCTTTGAGATTATGATAGCAGAATCCCAGGAGCGTATCCTTTTCGAGGTGGAACCTGAAAATGTGGGCTATATGCTCCAGCTTGCAGAAAAATATGATTTAAATGGGGCTGTCATCGGTGAATTGACCGAGAGGCCTTATTTTACAGTTGAGTTTGAGGGTAATACTGAAACGGATATCCCCATTCATCTATTAACAGAAGGTGCACCCACCTTTGAGCGTCCTTCCACGCCATTCACAGTCAAAAAAGATCCTGTGCCGGATGCAACAGGGGATTTGAAACAGGCAATTCTGGATGTACTTGCATCTCACAATATGGCTTCAAAAGACTGGATATACCGTCAGTATGACCATGAGGTCCAGATACGGACCGTAGCCAAACCAGGAAGTGATTCTGCTATCCAGCGAATTGTTGGTGACAGGGGGATAGCTCTTTCATGTGGTTGTAATCCCAGGCATACCTATCTTGACCCTTATGAAGGAGGAAAGGGAACCCTTGCTGAAAATGCAATGAACCTTGCTGTAAAGGGGGGGCGTGGCCTGGCCCTGTTGGATTGTCTGAATTTCGGCAATCCTGAAAAACCTGACATCTACTGGCAATTCAAGTACGCAATAAATGGACTGGCTGATGCGGCACACAATCTTTCCATTCCGGTGGTAGGGGGTAATGTTTCCCTGTACAACGAGAGCGAGGAGCACCATACATCAATTCTGCCAACTCCTGCAATTGGTTTGGTGGGGGAAGTGGAGGATGTTTCCACTGTCCCGCCTTCTCAATTTACAGGGACTGGCCAGTCTGTCATCCTTGTGGGAACCACAAAAGCAGAACTGGGTGGTTCGGAATACTATAATGTCAGGGGGAGTCCAAATGCAGGGGATGTCCCGCAGGTGCCGGTTGATATGGCGGAAATAGTTGAGTTCCTGATCACAACAATCAGGAAAGGTAAAATTTCTGCGTCTCACGATCTTTCACAGGGCGGACTTGCAGCTGCTCTTTGTGAGATGTGCGGGAATGTGGGTGTAGAAGTGGATCTCTCTGAGATTGCCGCAGATATATCCACAGAGGCTGTGCTTTTTTCCGAATCCCATGGCAGGGCTCTCCTTGCAACAGATGACCCGGATGCCGTCTCTGCACAGCTTGGCAATATCCCTCACGTTGTAATCGGTACCACCGGAGGCGATAGTGTAAGGATTACAGTAAACACTGAACACATAGAAGTAGGTCTGGATGAGATTAAGGATGCCCGTGCTTCTCTCACCCGACTTATGATGGAATAAAATCAGGTAAGGGTGGTGATCTGCTCAACGGCTTCCACCAGGGCATCAACTTCTTCTTCGGTGTTATACAGGGCAAAGGATGCCCGCACCGTTCCTTCTATTTTCATGAAATCAATCCCGGGCATGGCACAGTGGTAGCCGCTGCGCAGGCAAATCTGTCTTGTTTCATCCAGTATCATTGCCACATCATGGGGATTAAGTCCCCGGACATTGAAAGGTACAACTGCACCTCTATCCCGGGGTCCGTATACGTCTACTCCTTCTATTTGTGCAAGTCTGCGTGCGGCATTTTGTGCAAGTTGTCTTTCATGTTTCTCGATGTTGCTGACACCTATTTCCTGAACATATTTCACAGCCCTGCCCAGACCGATTCCTCCCGGGATGTTGGGCGTGCCGGCTTCAAACCTGGCCGGTGTTTCTTCCAGTTCATAGCCGGCAGTGGTAACCGATCTTACCGCTCCTCCTCCTACATTGAGAGGTTTGATTGCTTCCGGTTCTTTAATGTATGCTACACCGGTTCCCTGGGGCCCCAGCAAACCTTTATGTCCAGGGGTTACGAAAAAATCGCAATCCATCTGTTTGAGGTTCACCGGCATGTGCCCTGCTGATTGGGAACCGTCTATCAGGCAGAGGCTGTCGTGGTCCCGGGCAAGTTTGCAGATGCCATGCGCATCCTGTATAGAGCCGAAGGAATTGGATATGTGGGTAACCGCAATAAGGCGTGTGGAAGGGCGGACATGCTGCTCCAGGGCTTCTAAGGACACATGGCCCTCATTGTCCGGTTCCACAATGGTAAGTTCAACTCCTCTTTTCCTGAGTTCCATCCAGGGGAGCAGGTCTGAGTGATGTTCCATCAGTGTTGTTATTATGTGGTCGCCATCCTGCCAGTCTATGCCCCCGGCTATCAGGTTGAGGCCTTCGGTTGCATTCTTGGTAAAAATGGTATTTTCTGCCGGACAGTTTAGCAAACCAGCTATTGTTTCCCTGGCATCTTCAAAATGATCAGTGGTCTGGCGGGCCAGGTGATGGGCTCCCCTTCCGTGGTTTGCCGCATACTTGAAGAAATATTCTTCCATGGCCCTTACCGCCTGCACCGGGGTCTGGGTGGTAGCGGCATTGTCCAGATAGATGTTATCCTTTAATACGGGGAAATCTGCACGTATATTTTCTACGTCGTACATGCAGGCAAGTTATTAATAAAGAGTAAAATAGGTTTTGCAGGTTATTTGGCCTGCATCCCGCCTACCATAAAGTGGTAGAGTTCCTCATCATCTTCATTAAGTTTGCATTCAGTATGTCCTCCTATTACTGAATAGCATTTTCCCTTCTTGTCTTCACATCTTAAATTATCATGTTTTTTCATTATAGTTGTCATATGGTATAACCTCCTGTCTTCTTCAATTTCAATACTCTGCCGCCATACATGACCCCTCAGGCATCAGCAGCATATCAGAATATTAAACAACTTTATCAGTGTTCTTTCTATATATATTTATTTGTTAATCGTTTTGGCCGGGTTATGGAAATGTATTACATTGGCGGTACAATTCTTATTTTTCCTTACATTTTCCAGTAAATCACTCTTTATTGCAACGTCACAAGGCCCTTGCAATATCTGTTATCGTAAGGATTATTAGCAATGCAGGAGACTTCCCCTCCATGCCAATCATAAACATTGATCCTTCTGTAAAGTATGCGGGAGACAGCCAGAGGGTGCTGGATGGTGAAGCAACCCTGGAAAAGGCCAGTGCCGGCCTGGACAAAATTGGCGTGACTCGTATTGCCAATATTACCGATCTTGATCGGCTGGGTATCCCTGTGTTTTCAGGCATCCGGCCCACAGCTGCGGATGGTGCCATCTCTGTTTATTCCGGCAAAGGGGTGAACCCGCAGCAGGCCCGCATCTCCACGATCATGGAATGCTACGAACGCTGCCTTGCAGAGCGCAACGGGGTGAATGCGGACATTGACGAAAATGTAACTGCTGATGAATTCATGGCTACTCTGGAAGAAGCCGCCTCCGAGCACGACATGATCCATCCTGAAGAATTCCTGCTGCCACAACCTCTTGATTCCTCTTCATTGATCGAATGGACAGAAGGTTTTGACCTGCTTTCAGGAAAAAAAGTATACGTGCCTTCTAATGCTGTATATCATCCCTATGATGCTCCGGGAATGTCCACCCATCTTTTTCGCAGCAATACCAATGGCCTTGCATCGGGTAATGTGATGGAAGAAGCCATCCTGCACGGATTGCTGGAAGTAATTGAAAGGGATGCTCTGAGTATGGCCGAATTCAACCGCAATCCTGGAATGGAACTTGTATTAACTGAAGAAGACGGGCAGGCATATGAGATGCTAAAAGCCTTCAGGGATAGTGGTGTGGATATTCATCTCTGGGTTTTGTTACATGACACACCTGTCACAACAGTGGTCGCTGCTACGGATGATGTACAGCTGAAAGATCCGGCCCTGCTGGTTATGGGGGCGGGTTCTCATCTAAGACCGGAGATTGCTGTCATGCGCGCTATTACCGAGGCCGCACAATCCCGTGTTGTCCAGATACACGGAGCGCGTGAGGATACAACCCGGGAAGATCTGGTCCGTAAGATTGGTTATGAACGTATGAGAAGGATGAACATTTACTGGTATGAGGAAGGTGTGGATAAGATATCCCTTGCAGATATGCAGGACATTTCCTCCCCGACACCTGCAGGAAACATCAATACCGTTCTGTCCCATCTGGAAAAGATTGCTCGCAATGCTGTTGTTGTGGATTTGAGTCGCAGTTCAATCAATATACCTGTAGTCAGGGTAATAATTCCCGGATTTGAGCAATACACTCTTGATCGTGAAAGGGTTGGTAAAAGGATACGGCTGGTAGGCAAAAGAAAAGGTGCTGAAAAAGAAAAACCCTGGAAACGCAGGCCGAAAGTATGAAAACAATAGTTTTTGCCGGCACCAGTATAGGCCTTGAGGAAGCAGGAAAACTCAGTGGTGCAACCGTCCACGGCCCGGTTAAGCGCGGGGATGTTACACAGGCTGTGAAACAGGGTTATGATTTGATTGGTATCATTGACGGTATTTTTTTCCACAGGGCTGCAGTTGGTCACAGGGAAATACTGGAGGCCCTGCGCAAGAATGTAACAATAGTTGGCGGGTGTAGCATGGGAGCTTTGCGTGCATCCGAAATGGACAGGCACGGGATGATCGGTGTGGGTAAAATCTATGAATGGTACCGCGATGGTACCATTGAAGATGATGATGAAGTGGCTGTTGCCACAAACCCTGAGACCTATGAGTCCATTTCTGCTCCCCTTGTGAATATCCGCTGTACCTTCCTCTCTGCTATGGATTAGGGCATTATTTCGTCCGGTCAGGAGGTTTTCCTGCTGGATATTGCAAAAGCTACTCATTATTCTCTGAGGAGTTATTACGGCATAATAAAAAGTGCCCGCGACAAAGGAATGCTGGATGAGAAAACAGCAGCATGTTTATTTGCTTTTTGTCGTGACACTGAAGTCGATATCAAAAGAAAAGATGCCCTGGCGGTTCTTTCCAGAATAAAGGATTTGAACATTTAATTTTTATACGTCACAGTGGGGATGCTCTATTTTGCCACACACTCCCATAGTTGGGTGGCCCATGGTACTGCATATGGTATCGATAGCCTGAAGGGAAACAAAGCTTTCAAAACGCTTTACCTCACTGCAGGCTTCTTCAGGTGAGAGGCCATAGTTTTTGAGCATAAGGCTCAATATCCTGTGTCTGCGAATCAGAAAAGCAGCATATTCTTTCCCTTTTTCTGTAAGTTTTACTCCACGATAAGGCACATGATTGACGTATCCCTCTTCTGCAAGTTCGTTTATTGTTTTGGTTGTTGTAGAAGGGTCTACTTTGAGGTGGGCTGAAAGTTCATTGGTGCGTACGTTTTCTTTTTTCTTATGAATATATTTGAGATATTCTATTTTACGCGGGGAAAGCTCAAGCCCTGTAATCTTTTCCATGGTGGGAGTTTAATTAAAAATATATTTAAGTCTTATGAGGTTTTGCTCAGAAGACAGGTTTAATATCTGCATATATCCATACAACAAGACCGATAATTCCCACAATAGATAGCATTATCAATGTCATACGGGCTCTTTTTTCAAGTTCCAATGCACCTGCAATCCGAATGTATGTGATTTTGTTGAGTGTGCTCACAATACCGGCAATGACTGCGGTCTCACCAGCCAGCATGTACGAAATTTCTCCCTTCACTGCAAGGGATGCCATCGAAGCTGTCACAGCCGAACTGCTGGCCACACCTCCCAGAGCAGTTACATATGTGCCATACGTTCCCGCGTACTCGTTGGCAAAAGTTGCAAAAATCTGTAATACCAGAAAGATTGCTCCAAAACGCAGTGCGGGCTTGAGGGCAAATGGGGAACCGATGTCAAGGGTTCCTTCCATTTTCTTAGACATATTCTTGTTTTTCCAGAAAATCCCTATTACTACCAGTATCATCAATAATTGTGGAGGTAACATATTCAGGGTGGTCTTGCCTGAATTATCTACAATCAAGGCAATTAACAGGTTACTGATGAACATGGAAAGGTTGGATAAGAGGACCGCAATGTAAAAAACGTTGACAAGTCCGGTTTTTTCCTTTGCTATCGAGGCCAGGGCAGCAGTGGTGGCTTCACTGCTCACAAATCCTCCCAATAATCCAGAATAGGATATGCCTCCTCCTGTTCCAAAGCGTTTGAGGGAAATATAGCTGATAAATCCAATAAACATCACGAGTACGACAATAAGGATTGTAGCTTTTAGATCCACAATGCCCCATATTTCTTCATCAGGTACGAGGGGATACAGGATAAAAGCCACGGCAAGGAACTGCAGGCCATTCAGGATATCTTCATTGGAAAGATTCTGGGCAAAAGAATGGAGGGGGCGTTTTTGAATAGTCAGGAAAGTTATTGCAACTCCACCGGCAATAGCAAACAGGTAATTACCGTTTGCTACAAGTATTCCCAGTAGAAAAGTGCAGAAGAGGGAAAGAGCACTTGTCATGCCCAGTTTGCCCCGCATTGTGTAGGTACGGTATATCAGGGCAATACTGCATGCTATTATCAAAACGGCTGTGGCAATTACAATATCATTACCGATTGTTTTTCCTGCAATTGTTGCCAGCATGCCTGTAACAGCAGCAAGGGAATATGTACGCACACCTGCAAAAACCGGATGTTCTGCTCTTCTATGTTCTCTTTCTATCCCGATGATTATACCTATCATCAGGGATAGGATGAGTTTTTCCAGAAAATTAAATAAAAAAGGATCAAGCCCGATGGTGGGTACAATTTCCATCACTCCACCCCCGGATTGGTAAAGTCCTTACGCTCCTTTATTTGAGAATCTCTTCTTCAACTTCTTTTCTGCCAGCTTCCAGTTCATCCCCCTGCTCATCATCGTATTCAAGCAGCATGGTCTGGAATTCTCCTACATGTGTCTTCTCTTCCTTTGCAATGTCCAACAGCACTGCCCGGATCTCCTCGCTGGAAGCAAGTTCGGCCATCTGTTCATAGAGGTTGATAGCATCAAGTTCGGCTATAATGCCAGCTCTTAAGATTTCCTTATCTATGTTCTCATCCTCTACAGCATCAAGGTCAATTGGTATCTTTGATAACATATGTATCCTCCGATTAAACATTATAGAAATCTTAGAATATAGTTCTTGCTGTATTTGTCATATGTCTACGGAGTATCCTGCATAAATGTATGCAAAATTTGCCGGATATTTGCGTCTGATCTCCTCCTGGTGGGATGTGCAGTGTCCGGCTGCTATGTATGAAAGTTGGCCCAATTTGGCCATATCATTGAAATCGTGTAGGCCTCCGAGTACACCTGTGACATGACCCATTTTGGCAGCGCTGTCAATTATTTCCCCTAATCCCGGATGGGCACATCCGGTTATAATATACAATTCATCTCCAGATTGCAGTATAAGGGATTGTTCCTTTATACCGCTTCCCAGTTGACCGGTGGTAAAACCCCCCCTGCAGACCTGCTCAGGTCCTGTAACTTCGACAAGATGGGCACATCTGGCTATCTCCATTTTGAGATTTGGGGAGAATGCCCGGGGTACATACACTTCCAGGGAATCTGAATTATGTAATATTGCAGACAGCCCTCCTATATGGTCCCAGTGCTGGTGGGAGAGGATGAGTATGTCTATGTCTGAGGTTTTAATTCCCACTTTTTTTAGGTTTTCCAGCAGTGCGGCCCCGTTCCAACCCGTATCAAAAAGAAGCGTAGTGTCTTCCTGTTGAATCAGACAGGCAAATCCCCATCCTGCATGAAAACCTTCAGCTGCATTATTATCATAAACAACCGAAAGTTGCATATTCAATCCTCCATATTGAATTTTTTGCGCAGGTAATAGCCGGAATAAATTGCACCTGCGGGATTATGGGCAAGCACCCTGTCCTTGACAATCAGGGTGGTTACCGGGGCTTCACTGTTGCGGGTAAATATAATGTCATGGCCCATGCAGAGGCCAACGATGATATTGAGCTCGGTTTGTTTTTTGGCAAGTAAGAAGGCCTGTCCCTTCGGATTACAGGTAACCTCGAATTTTTCAGGATGTATTTTTTCAAGTCCATACCTTTCCTTCGGGATACCACAGACCTTGCAGCAGGTGGAATAAACCTCGAAATCCTTTTTCAGTATCCGGGTGATAGTTGCTGCTTCATTGGCCAGTCCGATACAAAAAGCAATTCCCAGTTTCTGGTAACCCATTTTTTTGGCAAAAAGGATAAGTTCTTCCAACCGGGTTTTTTGCATATAATGTTGGCCTTCGATAGCAGCTGCAACCTGCATACAGTCAAGGTCTTCACCGGTATATTCGATATCTTCTGCAATTCCACTGCAATCTTTCCCGTTGCGACATTCCTTCTTCTGGCAGGCTGCACATCTCATGATCACATCTCTTCTTTTACTCTTTCCCATACTTCCACTACACATTTTGCAAAAGAATTATCGGTATATTCCACAATTGTTTTTCCCTTCACCATTGCCTTGGTGGGGGTTGTATCATAGGGGATTTCGCCTGCAATTCTAATCCCTTTCTGAGTGCAGAATTTATCTATTTCTCTTCTTTTGCTCTCGTTTATATCGGATTTATTAATGCAAACAAGAGATGGTATATTGAAATGTTCGGTAACTTCTATAACTCTTTTTAGATCATGGATCCCGGCTACGGTGGGTTCGGTGACAACAAGGGCAATGTCCACACCTGTAAGGGCTGCAATTACCGAACAACCGGTACCCGGTGGCCCGTCTATGATTATTGTGTCACAATTGTTTTTTGGAGCCACCTCTTCTGCAATTTCCCGGACAAGTGTGACAAGTTTTCCTCCTGCTTCTTCCCCTATTCCGAGTTTGGCATGGATGAGTGGTCCGAAACGGGTTTTAGATTCATAGGCTTCCCCGCATTTATTATATTCCATTGTCACTGCATCGGCAGGGCAGACATACTCGCAGACGCCGCACCCCTCACAGATGTACGGATCGATTTCGAAACCTTCCTTTATTGCCCCGAATCTGCAATGATCAGCACATAGCCCGCATCCTGTACATTGTTCGGGGTGTATGACTGCGGTAGGTAATGCGGTAAAATCATAGTTTTTTATTATTTCAGGTTGCAGCAGCAGATGCATGTTGGCAGCATCGACATCACAGTCTGCAATAGTGGCATTTTCCGCAAGAGCTGCAAAGGAGGAAGTGAGGGTGGTTTTGCCGGTACCACCTTTGCCACTGATTACTGTGAGTTGTTTCATCGAATGGCCTCCTTTATAGTTTCAAACATCTGCAGGAATTTTTCTTTCCACTGCGGCATCGTCTCAACAAAAGGTATGCCTTCTGAATAAGCTTCAGCTATTCTGCGGTCATAGGGAATTTCCATTATTATTGGTAGGCCGGTTTGATGGCAATATTCTTCAACACCTCCATCCCCTACTCCTGCACGGTTGATTACCACTCCTGCAGGAATTCTCATTTGCCGGACAACTTCCGCTGCCAGTTTCAGGTCATTGAGTCCAAAAGGCGTGGGTTCGGTAACAAGGATGCAGTAATCAGTATCTTCAACGGTTGTGATCATCGGGCATGCTGTGCCAGGGGGAGCATCCATTATTACTGTATTTTCGCCTGCATAGATCTTGAGTTCTTTTATCAGGGGTGATGCCATTGCTTCTCCTATATTCAAAATTCCTGTGTAGAACTCTCCTGAAAGGGATCGCTCTATGTTGCCTATATTGCGCCCGGTTTCACTGATGGCATCATGGGGGCAGACGAGACTGCAGCCTCCACAACCATGACAGAGACCGGGAAAGACCATCACTTCTTGTGGCAGTGCTGCAAGCGCATTGTAACTGCAAAAATCAGCACATTTGCCACAATGCTCGCATTTTTGCTCATCTATTACAGGAACAGGGATTGTAACTTCTTTTACTTTTTCAAGTTCGTTGTGTAAAAACAGATTGGAATTTGGCCCCTCCACATCGCAGTCAAGGAGGCTGGTTTTTGGAACGGAAAGGAAGAAATTAACAGCAACTGTTGTTTTTCCAGTTCCTCCTTTGCCGCTTGCCACAGTTATTTTCATGTTTGGTGTTTCAGTGGTGGTCATGACCACTGCAGGAGTTGTTTGCACCAGCTTGCTCGAGCCTGTCGTTTTTCCAGTCCTCTATGGCATCACTGACTTTACCCTGCGCTCCCACGAAAACTTTGATGCCGAACTGGTCGAACATCTGGACGGCTTTCCACCCCAGGCCACCACAGAGCATTGTTTCAACGCCTTCATTTGCGAGTAATTCGGGAGGTAATCCCACTCCGCCCATATGCTCACTGGTATTCTCCAGAATCTCCACTTTGCCAGTCTCACTGTCGTATATTGTGTAATAAGGAACTTTGCCAAAGTGCTGCCCTACGGGTGAATCTATTCCACTATTCTCGGTTGCCGGTATACATACTTTCATTTTCTTCCTCCTCTGCCCTGTCCGCGACCCATTCCTGCATGTGCCCTGGCAGTGGGTCCGGATACTTTTTCCAGAGTTCCGTTATTATACTGTTCAATTGCTTCCTTTACTGATACTCCGGAAGTGGTCACGACTTCTACCCCTGCTGTGGAAAGGACTTCGTAGGCATTGGGTCCCACTTTGCCGGTGATCAAAACATCCGCCTCCATTTTTGCGACTTCCTGTGCAGCCTGGATGCCGGCACCACCTGTAGCACCCGCTGCGGGGTTTACCCTTGCTTCAAATTCTCCATTGTCGGTGTCGGCAATTATGAAATAAGGAGCTCTGCCAAAACGGGGCTCAATATCTGAATCCGGTTCATTGTCTTTTGATGTTATGCAGATTTTCATTGTTATTCCTCAGTCATAGGCATTTAACACATAAAAGAGGAATTATATATAACTTTTCCAAAACTATATTATAGAAAATCTCTTATGTTGCATTTAATAAGCTTATGATAACTTGTAGAGATTTCCGATTAACTCCCCTCTACCAGCCAAACTAAACAACAATATTTATATTTAATCAAGATAAATTTACTTGCATGAGTACATTCAGTAATTTCACCCTGAAACA
>JASMTL010000125.1:0-6493 GCA_041694315.1 Methanosarcinaceae archaeon
TGCACACCGCCACCTTCTGTTTCCTGTGGTGTGGTGGAAATGCATCCTGCTGAAAACACCAGAATGATAAGGAAAAGAAATATTGGATGTTTCATGAAACCACCTCTGTATATGGAACCTGGAACTTATTGCAAAAATAGATTTTGTATGATGTATTGAGGTGTCCCTGCTTGCAATAAAAAATGTACTTTTTAGGGCACTTATTGGAATGGCTAGCAAGTTGTCGGTGCTGTCTCAATTACAGGTCTCCTGCGATAGATTTATAAAAAATCATGTTATTTAGAGGTTGCATATTCTGGTTGCAGGAAAATGTCAAACCAAATCTGCAATAAAAAGTGTGCGAGAGTAGCCAAGCGGCCAACGGCGATGGACTCAAGATCCATTCTCGTAGGAGTTCGTGGGTTCGAATCCCCCCTCTCGCACCAATCCATATTTTACATGTTTTAACTTCATTTAACAACTACCTCTTTAACCGGCTATATTTTCTCAGTTTTCAAGAATCATTTAGGGCAGAAATGTAAATGTATTTTGTTGCATTTATTTTTGTAGGTTGTTGTTTTTAATTTTAAATAACACTATGTGAGTATTTCATATTTACATTTTCAAAATTTCAGTTCTTCTGTCATGATTAATTCTCCATGACTTTGATACTTATGTAGCCCCTTTATCCACACTGAATCGATCAACCAAAGAGCTTTCAAGATCGTCTGTACCTCTACAGGGTTTAGATAAAAATTTCTTTAAAATAGGATGAATCAATTAAAGTACACGCAAAAAATCTATTTACATGCTGGTATTTCAAAATTCGTTGAAATACATATATATACAAGAAATAACAACCAATTAACTAGCGATATTCGATATATTAGTTGTCACACAACGGAGATAAAGAATGGCTGAAATTACCATTAATTCAAGCATATGTGGATTTGAACATAAAGTTGTTGGGAAAAAGGAAGGAAAAAACATAATTATTGACATCGAAACGGATTGTGCTAAAATAAAAAAGATGTCGCATATGGAAGTACCCATTGATCAGACACTTGATATCAAGGACAATTATGTGATATCAAAGGCCCAGGAATTGAACTGCTCATCCAATTGTCTTGTGCCCTGTGGAATATTACATGTGTGCAGGATGGAAATGGGAATTCTGTCTGAATCCCTGGCAAAGAAATCCGGAAGAGTCAGCATCGATTTCCAATAAATTATCGTATTGTAAATAGATATCTGATATTATATCAAGATCTCCTTGTCTATTAAGTAGATAATATTTGGGGAAAACATGATTCAAACTATACTTATACCTACTGATTTTACGATTGAGAGTGAGAAACTGCTCTCCTGTATTGCAGAATTGAAAAACACAGGCTTGAAGAAAGCTATATTGTTGCATGTTGTGGACATTTTTAAATCCCAGGGACTTGCTCCCATGTTCGAGGAAAATGCAAAGAAAAAAATTGCTGAATACAAGCAACTGCTGGAAGAAATGGGAATCGATACAGTCACACATGTTGTTGAAGGCGATGTTAATAAAACTATAATTAAAGTTGCAGATGAAGAAAACGTAGATTGTATTGTTATGGGTGCAACCACATCGGGAGTTATAAAAGGAAAGCTTACAGGCAGGACTACAAACTATATTTCCCGAAGGTCCGATAAGATTCTGCTTATTGAAAAATACAATAAACTCGAAAAGGGTGAAGAAGAGCTATACGCCAAGACATGCTCTGCAAAGTTTTCAAAAGTAATGGTTCCGTTAGATTTCTCGGATAACTCAAATAAAATACTTGATATGCTCCGGCAAATGACAGATATTATTCATGAAGTTGCCCTTGTACATATAATTGAAAATGCAAAAAATAAGACTCAACTTGAAAATAAGAAAAAGGCAAGTCTTGAGAAGCTCTATGAGATTGGTAATGATCTGGAGGAAAAGCTGGTAGTTAATTATGTTGTAAGGGAAGGCAAACCTGAACAAGTACTGGATGAACTTGCAGAAGAAATGGGAATCACCCTGATAATGATAACCACACATGGAACCGAATCATTAAAGGATATTCTTCTGGGAAGTACTGCCGAAAACCTTCTCAGGAGCACTGCTAAACCGATATTGCTAATTCCTGCAGATAACAGGTGAAAACAATGGAAGAAGAAAGAGAACTTGATTTTTTCAGCAAGTATTTGTCCATATGGGTAGCCATCTGTATTATACTGGGTACTGCAGTTGGTTCCCTGTTCCCCAAATTTGCAGATACAATTGGTCAATATGAAATTGCAAATGTGTCTATTCCAATTGCAATCGTCCTTTTGGTCATGATGTATCCCATAATGTTAAAAATAAGTTTTGAAGAAATACTAAAAGTAAAAGAAAATAAAAAACCTCTTTATCTGACTGTTTTTGTAAACTGGGCAATCAAACCATTTACAATGACCATAATTGCCTGGATATTTATCAGTATATTTTTCTCTGGTCTTATACCGCTTAATCTTCAAGCGGAATATATTGCGGGTTTAATTATACTGGGACTTGCACCCTGTACCGCAATGGTACTGGTCTGGACATATTTAGCAAACGGTAATATCAATTACGCTCTTGTACAGGTTTCTGTAAATGACCTGATTATATTGATATTGTTTGCTCCCCTGGGAGCGTTTCTTGTTGGCCAGACCACTGACTTCCCAATACCTGTACTGACCATATTCTATTCTGTACTATTCTATGTAGCGCTCCCTCTCGTCCTCGCAATGTTAACCAGACATTATGTCATTAAAAGCAAAGGCCTAAGCTGGTTTGAAAACAATCTCATCAATAAAATAGAATGGATTACACCCGCGGGACTCCTTATAACCTTGGTCTTGATTTTCACTCTTCAGGGTGAAATGATAATCAAATATCCTTTACATATTGTCCTGATTGCTATACCTATCATAGTGCAAACATATTTTATATTTGCAATCAGCTATTATGGCGCAAAAAAACTGAAAATCCCCTTCTATGAAGCTGCACCTTCTACATTTATTGCACCAAGTAACTTCTTTGAACTGGCAGTAGCCACCACATTAATACTGTTTGGTGCAACTTCAGGAGCAACGCTGGCAACTGTAGTAGGTGTACTGGTAGAAGTACCTGTAATGTTATCACTTGTAAAGATAATGAAAATGAACAGGCACAAATTCCAGTTTGAAGAAGGAATGTGATAGTTGGTCTGAAAATTATAATGCAGCGTAGTCATCTTCCTTTTTTTATAATGCAGGTGATTTTTCTTGGAATCAGGAATAAAATATGAAGACATTGTGCAGGCAACAGTCTCGGCCATACAAAGGGCAGAGACTGAATTGCCTGATGATGTGGTTGCTTGTCTGGAAAACGCTGAGCAGGAGGAGAGCAGTGAGATTGCACGCTCCCATTTGCAGGCAATACTGAAAAATACAGGGATTGCTCGCAGACATTCTGTGCCCATATGTCAGGATACCGGAATTATCATTCTTTTTGTGGAAATCGGCCGCAAACTCTCACCCCTTCCAGATATTGAACAAGCTCTTATTGAGGGGGTGATGAAGGCCACATCTGCTGTACCTCTGCGGCCCAATGCCGTACATCCCCTGACACGTATTAATAGTGGGGATAATACTGGAGATGGGTTACCGGATATAAAATATTATTTAAATAATTCAGAAGAATTGAGGATCACAGCCGTTCCCAAAGGTGCAGGCTCGGAAAATATGAGCATACTGAAAATGCTTAATCCCACAGAAGGTGATTCAATCGACCGTCTTGTCCTTGAAACCGTCAGGAATGCCGGGGGAAAGCCCTGCCCGCCTGTGATCCTGGGTATTGGTGTTGGTGGATCATTTGACAAAGCCGCTCTGCTTGCCAAGTGCGCTTTGCTGGAGCCGGTAAATGACATGGATGAAAAGGAAAATGCTCTGCTGAAAAAAGTCAATTCCCTTGGGGTTGGTCCTATGGGGACAGGTGGTGATACGACGGCTCTGGCGGTCCATATCAGGACCGCGCACTGCCACACAGCTTCCCTGCCCGTGGCTATCAATATCCAGTGCTGGGCCAACAGGCATGCCACAGCTGTTGTCGGAGGTGATGGTAAATGGAATATCATCTGAAAACCCCTCTCACGATAGAGGATATAGCAGCCCTGCGCATTGGTGATGTAGTCTACATATCAGGCAAGGTTTTCACAGCCCGGGATGAGGCTCATACACGTATTCTGGAAACCTCTCTGGAAAACATGCCCGTCGACCTGGAAGGAGCCGCTATCTATCATTGTGGTCCTCTTATGCGAAAAAATGGGGCTGGGGGATGGGAACCTGTGGCTGCCGGTCCGACCACCAGTGCACGTATGTCCGCAATGACTCCGCAACTTCTGGAAAAGCACAATGTGAGAATGTTGATAGGTAAGGGGGGAATGGACAATGTCGCCGATTCAATGAAGGGAAAATGTGTCTATCTTGCCTATACGGGAGGATGTGCTGCACTGGCGGTCAATTCCATAAAAAAAGTTTGTGATGTCCACTGGCTTGATCTGGGTATGCCAGAAGCAGTATGGGTACTTGAAATGGATGAATTCGGGCCTCTGGTTGTGGGAATCGATACTGAGGGGGAAGACCTTTTCAGGAATATCAGGGAAAAGGTAAACGAAAATCTTGAAAAGGCTCTCAGATAAGGAAGGTGAAAGTGGTCCAGGCCATGATGGTCAGCAATAAGGAGTGCCTTAAGCCTGCTGACCTGTACGTCCTCCATCTGGCCGCTACGATTCCTGTAACGAAACCGTGGATCACAGAAGCTTGAAACAATATACGGGTGAAATGGTCCGGATCAAAAGCATCTATGAATTGACTTCCTGCACCTGCAAGAGAGGTAGTCACCTTGGCAGAAGCAGTAGTTTTTCCGGTTTTCTCCTTCCCGGGGGGGCAAATGTATAGTTTGAAGCCACTAATTACCCAATAATTATTATATTTATTTATTATATATTAGGATTTGTTTTCCTGCAGAAGTTTATATAGCTTTTTCGATATAAGGCACATGAAGATTTGCCTTTGAATTAAGATACATGAATATTATAACTTGATTAGATAAAATCCTCTTGAAAGATTAAATAAGTTACCGATGTAATACAGTTTAAAACTCATATAAGGTGTAAAAATGGAACTTAAAGTCCAGCCAATCGATATCAAAGTCGGAAAATACAAAATTATACTTAACTCCATAGATGCTAAAGAACTGGGTGTTTATGAAGGAGACCGGGTTCGTGTAACAGGGCATGTTACAGTTACAGCAATTGTGGATTTTACAGAAGATATGATATCTCCGGGAATGATCGGACTGTATCACGAAGTTAAAGAACAGCTTCAGAGGGAGTGGACTGAAATTGTAGAGATCGAACCTGCAGAGAAACCCAAATCTGCACGATTGATCCGCAAAAACATGGATGGGGAAAAACTTGTTCAGGAAGAGATATATGGCCTTGTCAAAGATATTGTGGAAGAGAACTTGAGTGAAATCGAACTAGCTGCTTTCCTGACATCCACTTATATAAATGACATGACGGATGACGAAACTGAATGGCTGACCCGGGCGATGATAGATACAGGAGAAAAACTTGAATTTGCGAAAGGTCCTATCATGGATAAGCATTCTATTGGAGGAGTGCCCGGGAACAAAATTTCCCTCCTGATAGTACCAATTGTAGCAGCTAACGGGCTACTTATTCCAAAAACAAGTTCCCGTGCAATTACAGGTGCAGGAGGGACGTCCGATCTTATGGAAGTTCTGGCACCAGTGGAGTTCTCTGCCACAGAAGTAAAAGAGATGACCGAAAAGGTCGGAGGGGTACTGGTCTGGGGCGGCGCCACCAATATTGCCCCTGCAGATGACAAACTTATCAAGGTTGAATATCCGTTGTCAATTGACCCGCACTGCCAGCTGCTGGCATCCATTATGGCCAAAAAAGGAGCCGTCGGTGCTGATAATGTGGTTATTGACATACCCACCGGCCCCGGTACCAAGATTGCAAACGTGCAGGAAGGTAGAAAACTTGCTCGTGATCTTATCAATCTGGGTGAGCGACTCGGAATGAATGTGGACTGTGCCCTTACCTACGGTGCTTCTCCGATTGGTCGGACTGTGGGACCGGCCCTTGAAGTACGAGAGGCTCTCAAAGTGTTGGAAACAGGTGAAGGACCTAACAGTCTTATCGAAAAAAGTATGGTTCTTGCAGGAATGCTGCTTGAGATGGGTGGAGTGGCTGCCCGTGGCCAGGGTAATGAACTTGCCATGGAAACTCTTAAAAATGGCAAAGCTCTTGCCAAATTCCGGGAAATAATAGAAGTACAGGGCGGCAATCCCGATGTGACTTACAAGGATATTACTGCCGGTGAGCATACAGCTGAGATAACCGCACCTGCAAATGGATATGTACTTGAATTCAAAAATAAGAGAGTGGTGCAGATTGCACGGCTTGCCGGTGCACCCAAT
>JASMTL010000126.1:0-6761 GCA_041694315.1 Methanosarcinaceae archaeon
AAGGTGGAATGATTTTTCAGGTAATTAAACTGGGCAGGGGAAGAAATAAAAAACACCTGGTTGAAAATATTAAATCACTGGGAATCGAAGTACTGGAAGTCCTGGATTCTGCTCAGAGGGAATTTTACGTAGTGGCAAAAAAGATATGAGGAACTTATGTTGCTCAAGGTTTATGGTGAGGGCAGGCCCTACAGGCTTTTTGCTGCAGGGATGCATGGTGGTGAGTGGAAAGACACTTCCAGCCTCCTGCTGAAGTTGAACCCTCCATTGTCGGGTTCTCTTTTCCTGTTGCCCCTTGTTGACCGGGGTCGCTATCTCTCTACTCTTCAGGATGGCTACTACAAAGGTCCCGGTTCTAATATTCCTGTTTTTGTGAACAATTATGCGCCTGAGATATATATTGAGATTCATTCCTATTCAAAGCAGAATTTTCATAAACTTGCCGGAGGGGATCGTATTTCCAGAATAGGTGTCCCTCCTTACAGTGTGCTGGAAGAAGGCCTGCTACTTGGTTCGGTGTCTCCTCACATCAGGCTACATTTCCCCAAAGAGGCCCTCTGCTTATCTCTGGAGGTGCAAAGGGAAAATCCTGCATCATATGAACTTGCACTGCATATGCTTGATAGGATGAAAGAGTGTAGGGGTCGGGATGATTTTATAGCCTTTTTGAATAAAGAATATCCATCTGCGGTTCTTAAGGCAATTGAAAATTACAAAAAGTTTTATGGCCTGTGAATATATCACAGGCCAGACGGCCATTTAGAAAGGCCTGTTGTAGTTATGGACATTATGTTCGGGTTTGACATCCATCATATCTTTTTTCTGTGCCCTCATCATGTCGTCGATCCTCAGGATCATGGTTGCAACTTCTGAAGCAGACCTTATAGTTTGGGTTTTTACACGAAGGGGATCCACTATTCCTTTTTCAACCATGTCAAGATAATCGCCGCTGTAGATGTCCAATCCGATATTGGGATTTTTGACATGTGCATTACGCAGTTTCAGGATTACGGATGTCGCGTCCATTCCACCGTTTTCAGCAATAGCCATGGGTATGGATTCTACAGCATCGGCAAATGCAGTGATTGCAAGTTGTTCCCTGCCACCTATGGATGAAGCATAATTGCGCAGTCTCTGGGCAATTTCCACTTCTGCTGCACCGCCACCTGCCACAATCTTGCCATCCTCAAAGACTGAGTTGATAACATGGAGTGCGTCATCAAAGGCTCTTTCCAGATTGTCCGTGACATGCTCGGTACTTCCACGAAGCAGAATGGTAATTACCTTTGTATTTTCACATTTCTTTATGAATATCTTGGCAACGGTGGACTCTCCTTCTTCTCCGACTTCGCCTGCATGTCCCAGGTCCTCTTCACTGAGATCAAAGACCTTTTTCACGATTTTTGCACCTGTTGCATAGGACAGGTTCCTGATATCATCATCACTGACTCTGCGGATACCCATAACACCGCTCTTTTGCAAGTAATGTGCTACCTTGTCGCCGATATTCTTGGAGCATATTACGACGTTTGCCCCGGTTTTGATGACATGGTCAGCCATCTGTTTGAAATCATCCTCTTCACGGGCAAGGAATTGTTGCATTTCATCAGCATTGCTAATTTGTAATTTGGATGTGTTTGATGTTTTCTGGGTTTCAAGAGGTGTGTCTATAATAGCGATCTTTGCATCCTTTACAGTTTTTGGCATACCAGGGTGTACCCTGTACTTGTTGAGCATTATGCCATCGAGGATCTCTGTTTCACTGACACTTTTTCCGGGTTCCTGTCTGAGGATTATGTCGTTGTCTACATTGACACTTCCCTTTTTGCTAATCTGCAGGATTGCATCCACACAAAGTGCTGCAAGTATCTCCTTGTTTGTTTCGGAAGCTTTTCCTGACATAGAAGTGCTGGCGATTTTTTCAAGAGCTTCCCTGTTTCCTTCGGATACATCTATGGCAAATTCATTGAGAATTTCCAGAGCTTTTTCAGATGCATTTTCGAATCCTCTTACAAGAACACGTGCGTGTACACCTTCTTCTATAAGATCGGATGCTTTGTCAAGTAATGTACCTGCAGTCACAACTGCACTGGTTGTACCGTCACCTGCAATCTCTTCCTGGGTACGGGCAACCTCTACGATCATTTTGGCAGTTGGATGCTCGATATCCATTCCCTTGAGGATCATGGCCCCGTCGTTGGTGAGGACTATGTCTCCAATGGAGTTTACCATCATTTTGTCCATGCCCTTGGGTCCAAGGGTAGTCTTAACAATGTTTGCTACTGCCTTTGCCGCGGCGATGTTTACGGATAAAGCATCCTTTCCCTGCTTGTGTTCGGTGCGGGGATTCACGATGTAGGCGGGTTGTCCGCCATAATGTCCTGGCATTGATGTTGAACCTCCTGATGAATAATCTGTATATAAAGAAATCTAACTGTCTATGGTTCTATAAATACGTTTCGCAGTAACTCTCTGCTATTGCTAGCCTTTTCAAAACCTTTAATATATAGAGCGGGGTCTTATAAAGCCTATGCTTTATTTTGTCGGACTTGGGTTATTTGATGAAAAGGATGTTTCTGTAAAGGGGCTTGAAGTTATAAAAAATGCCGGTAAGGTGTATGTGGAATTTTATACTTCCCGATTGATGGGTGCGGATAAAGAAAAGATGGAAAACCTGTATGGCAGGGAAATACACGTTCTTGACAGGCAGGAAGTAGAGCAAGATCCCTGGTGGCTTGAAGAAGCAAAAAATATCGATATAGCTTTTCTAACAGGTGGGGACACGATGGTATCCACTACTCATGTAGATATCCGGCTCAGAGCAATGGAGATGGGCATTGAAACCCGTTTGATTCACGGCTCTTCCATAGTCTCCGCTATATGCGGTCTGACTGGCCTCCAGAATTACAGGTTTGGCAAAGCGGCAACCATTCCTCATCCGTACACGAGCACCCGGGGAAATACCATTATTTCTGAAACTCCCTATGATACTATTCTACACAACAGGCAGATGGGTCTGCATACGGCTGTATTTCTTGATATTGATATGAATAAAGGCTATATGACGGTAAATCAGGGAATTGAACTTTTGCTTAAGATAGATGAAAAAAGAGGGCAAAATCTCATAAAAGGTTCAATAGCTGTAGGTATTGCAAACGCAGGTTCTGAAAAACCTATTGTAAAGGCAGATTTTGCTGAAAATCTCGAAAATTACGATTTTGGCTCTCCCCTGCATATTGTAGCGATTCCGGCAGATCTGCATTTTGTCGAGGCAGAGGCCCTTGTTAAACTTGTGGGTGCACCTGAATATATCCTTGAAGAAGGGGAAGAAAATTAATTTGAAGTATTTTGAGTAAAAATGTTTACTGGTGAGAGTGTAATATGGTACGTGGTTCAGTAGGAGTCATATTCGGTGAAACAGGAACTCTTAATTTCAAGTTTCTGGTATCGGACAGTACGGCAGTTCTGAGAGGCCATTATGTCAAAATATGGCATGAGACAGATGGCTGGATACTTGCGCAAGTAATGTCAATTGTGCGCTCCAGTGAAAAATATTCTCTAGAAGAAGCTAAAAAAGGGCAGAAAAAAGATCGAAATGATGACCGTATAGTAGCCTCTGCCACAATAATAGGAAGCAGGGATGATCGTGGCCTTTTAAGGGCACCTATGAGTCCTTTCAGTCCTGGGGATCTGGTCTATCTGGCAGATGATACACTTATTAGAGATACACTGGGTCTTGTGGGAGATGACATGTATATCGGATTGCTTGAAGGTACCGGTATTCCTGTACATCTTAATGTGAACAGCCTTGTACAGAAACATTGTAGCATCCTTGCAAAGACCGGTAGTGGTAAGTCTTACACTGCCGGAGTAATTCTTGAAGAATTACTTGATCATAATGTGCCCATGTTGATAATCGATCCTCATAGTGAGTATTCTTCTCTTAAAGAATCAGCCGGTGGAAATGAAGGTGACCTGAAAAAATACGGTATAAAATCCAAAGGATACGGCTCCAGGGTACAGGTTTATACTCCTGCCGATAAATCAATTAATCCAAATGCTGATCATCTTTTCAGGTTAAACGGGGTTAATCTTACTCCCAGTGAACTGATGACTTTATTTCCTGATAATTTTAACAGTACTCATTCCGGCATTCTCTATGAAGCTGTACACAGGTTACGTGCTGATGTGGAAACCTATTTCCTTGATGATATAATCAGGGAGGTTAGTAACAATGAAAGCAAGGCCCGCTGGAATGTAATTAATTTACTTGAAGATATTAACCAGCTGGATATACTTTCCCCTCAACCGACTCCGGTTGAAGAATTAATGCAGGATGGTAAGGCTTCGATTATTGACCTGAAAGGGGTCCCTCCCCATATACAGACAATGATTGTCTCCCAGCTCTGTGATACTCTTTTTGAAGCTCGCAAACTTGGCACGATTCCTCCGGGAATGCTGGTTGTGGAAGAAGCCCATAATTTTGCTCCTGAAA
Source organism: Methanosarcinaceae archaeon (assembly GCA_041694315.1). Lineage (GTDB taxonomy): Archaea > Halobacteriota > Methanosarcinia > Methanosarcinales > Methanosarcinaceae > Methanohalophilus. The sequence continues at coordinate 4,496 of JASMTL010000126.1, forward strand.
GAGGATATAGCAAGAGTTCCAGTTCCGAAATTCTCCGAACAATAGCCTCAGAAGGGCGAAAGTTTGGTTTGGGGATGCTGGTCATCTCCCAGAGGCCCGCAAGGGTTGATAAAAATGTACTTTCACAGTGTGGAAGCCAGATTATATTGAAAGTTACCAATCCAAATGACCTTAAATCCATCAGTAAAGGTCTAGAGGGTGTAAATTCCTATGTAGAAGAAGAATTGTTACGCCTGCCACCCGGGATTGCGATGCTGGTGAGCAATGACATTGAACGCCCGATTCTTGTGGATATACGTGTCAGGAAATCCAAACATGGTGGAGAATCAGTGAAAATTCTCAATAAATCTTCGCGTAAAGTATCTCCCAAAGCCAAAAAAGAGCCCCAAACAAAACCTGTAACTAAGCCTGCAGAAGAAAAAAAATCCCAATCTCCGCCACCTAAAAGGCAACCAAGCCGCAATCCAAAGAAAGAAAGTGGTGGTCTTTTCAATAAGCTTTTTGGTTCTGAAAAGTAAATAAGGTGTTATAAATGGCAGCGGATTTGAATGAGAAAGTTGGACGATACGAAAAATTGCTTAAAAAGGCCCTGGAGCTTGCACAACCTGCTCCAAGAGCCAATTCCCATTTGATGAAAGTGGCAGATGATTACCTGAATATGGCCCGAGCCTATTACAATGACGGTCTTCATTTCGTTAATATTGGGGATCCGGTAAATGCCCTTGTATGTTTCAGTTATGGACATGCCTGGCTGGATGCAGGCGCAAAGCTTGGGATTTTTGATGTAGATGATAATGTGTTATTTACAATATGATCTGTAATCCCTAATTCAAATTCGATTTAAGCAGAGAATTAATATAAGTGAAACGAATATGACTGAGTTTATTGCTTAATATACTATTTGTGCTTATTAGTTTTGATGGCGATGTTTTAATTTGAGAGAATGTAGAAGTTTTAAACCTGGAGACGAAAAGTATGCCGAGTTATCATGTAACCCTTGAAGCCGCCTGGTTGGTAAGGGATGTGAAAAGCGCAGATGATGCCATTGGTGTAGCAATTGCTGAAGCCGGAAAGAGGCTCAATCCCCAACTTGATTTTGTTGAAGTTGATGTGGGTTCTACTTTCTGTCCTGCCTGTAATGAACCTTTTAGTAGTGTTTTCATAGCAGCAAATACTGGTATCGTCGGCCTTATCCTGGAAATGAAAGTTTTTGATGCTGAAAGTGACGAACATGCTTCCCGCATTGCCAAATCGGTCATCGGAAGGACCTTGAGGGATGTCCCTCTTACTGTAATAGATGTCGAAGAATTTGTAAGATGAAGTGGGAGATTTAATGTCGGCCCCCATAGATGTTGTAGGACATGCGGCATTGGATTATCTTTTTGAAGTAGAACATATCGCTTCACCCAATGAATCTTATCCGATAACAAGCTACGAAGTGCTTTTCGGAGGGGGTGCTGCCAATATTGCCGCAGCAATGGCGCAGTTGGGCGGTAATTCCCGTCTGGTTGCTGCTGTGGGGGATGATTTTTCCACAAGTGGCTATGAGCAACATCTGAATAATCTGGGTGTTGATCTTTCTCTCCTTTCTCATATAGAAGGTGAGGAAAGTACCAAAGCTTTTGTCTATACTGACCCGAATCATGACCAATCATCCTACTTTTACTGGGGTTCATCTTCAAAGTTGCCGGATATGGAAGCTCCCGCACTGGATTTTGTTCATCTGGCACCCTCTGAGGCAAGTTTCAGTGCCAGGGTGGCCCAGAAATCAAAGTTTGTTTCTTTTGATCCGGGCCAGGACCTCGTTACTTACCCAAAAGAGCATCTGATTACTATACTGGATAATACGGATATTCTCTTTTCCAATATCCATGAGGTTAAGCGTGTAAAAGAGATTACAGGAAGATCTTTTGATGACCTGAAGAAATCCATTTCAACGGTTGTAGTCACCTGTGATTCCAGTGGAAGTAAGATCTATCATAAAAATAAAAAGATCGATATTCCTGTCGTGGCCGTAAAAGCTGTGGATCCCACCGGGGCGGGAGATGGTTATAGAGCGGGATTTCTTTTGGCTTTCAGGAAAGGTTTCCCGATTGAGGTATGTGGCAAAATAGGTGCAACGGTTGCTTCATTTGAAGTGGAATGTGTTGGATGCCAGAACAATATTCCAACACGGGGTTCTATGAAAAAAAGATATTAAGAGAAATTAGAAGCATTGACCCTATGTTCTATTATGTTTTGTCTTATTTATTTTTGTTCTAGATTA
>JASMTL010000127.1:0-8452 GCA_041694315.1 Methanosarcinaceae archaeon
ACCCGTACTGAGATCACGGATTGTATGATGATCGCTGCCTGGACAGGTGGTATCCAGAATTTCACTGATTTCAGCAGGCAGGTATTAAAGCAGATGGATAAATTGGGATTTTGAAATAAAGTGGGGATAAATTATGGAAGAAGCAGAACCAACAAGAATGCCTCTTATAGGTGATGAAGCACCGAGCTTTAAAGCAACAACCACACAGGGGGAAATTAATTTCCCGAAGGACTACAGAGGTAAATGGGTAGTCCTGTTCAGTCATCCGGCAGATTTTACACCGGTCTGTACTACCGAATTCATGACCTTTGCCACAATGGAGGATGAATTCAGGGAGATGAATACCGAACTCATCGGACTTTCCATTGACGGTATCCATGCACATATTGCCTGGCTGCGTACCATTAAAGAGAAAATAGAATACAGGGGTATGAAAGATGTAGAGGTCAATTTCCCTGTAATTGCGGATATCAAGATGGAAGTGGCAAAGAAATTCGGTATGGTCCAGCCCGGCGCCTCAGATACTCAAGCCGTACGTGCAGTATTCATAATCGACCCGAAGAACAAGGTACGTGCAATTCTCTACTACCCACTCAGTAACGGGCGGAATATGGATGAAATCAAGAGACTTGTAATTGCCATGCAGAAATCCGATGCCGAACAAATTGCCACTCCGGCAAACTGGCAGCCCGGTGACGATGTGATTGTACCTCCACCCGGTTCATGTGGTATGGCAAAGGAGAGGGTCGAGACCAAAGAAGATGATACGTATTGTCTTGACTGGTTCATTTGCTTTAAAAAGGATAAGAAATAAGCAGGCATAGTCCTGCTTTCTATTCAAGGTGGCCTATGACTTTCAAAGATACATTGCTCGAGGAAAATGTTGGCGGTTTTGATCTGGTTTTCAGGGCCCTAGTTGGTTCAGTGGCAACGATTGCTCTGGCCATGGACCTTGTGGAAACTTATCCCTGGAACTGGCTGGTTGCACTTGTGGCTTTGGCTGGATTATTTACGGCAATGACAAGGCACTGTACGCCCTACCATTACCTGGGTATCAATACTGCAAAAAAATAATTATTCCAGCCCGATCTCTTCATCTGTAAGATAACAGGCCGGGTCATCTGCCCAGACATTGCCATAAACAGCTTCTGCACGCACACGGAAATTTCCGTTACAGATGTCCAGCCACTTGCACTGGCCGCATCTTTTTGCATGTTCCTTCAATAGGGGTTTGCGATCCTTCAGGCCTGCAAGTAAATTGTCGCTGAGATCAGTCCATATCTCGCTGAAAGGCCTTTCCCTGATATTCCCGATGGTGTAATGGCGCCAGAACTGATCCGGGTGCACTGTACCATCCCAGGACACACAACCAATTCCTACGCCGGTAGAATTGCCTCCGTTCATTTTCATAAGATCGAGGACCTCGGCTGCACGCTCAGGTTCTTCCTCCTTCAATTTCATGTAGAGATAGGGGGCATCACAATGATTGTCCACTGTGAGCACCTCTGGTTTAATTCCCTTTTCATACAGCTGTTTTGTACGACTCATAATCAGGTCTACGGTCTCCCTGCTTTCTTCATGTGTCAGGTCTTGTTTTATAAGGTCGCTGCCTCTGCCTGCATACACAAGATGATAGAAACAAATCCGCGGAATTTTTTCTTCTTCCAGCAGGTCGAATATTGCAGGGATTTCCCGGAAATTACTTTTATTGATCGTAAAACGCAGGCCAACTTTGATTCCAGCTTTCATGCAGTTGTGGACACCTTCAAGTGCCTTTTTGAAAGCCCCTTCTTGTCCCCGGAACCTGTTATTTGTCTCTTCCATACCATCAATGGATATTCCAACATAGGACAGGCCGATTTCCTTCAGTTTTTTTGCCATGTCCATATCTATTAGTGTGCCATTTGTCGAAATTACTGCTCTTAGGCCCTTTGAGACTGCGTATCCGGCCAATTCGGGTAGATCTTTCCTGACAAGAGGTTCGCCTCCGGAAAAAAGTATGACAGGCGTTTTGAATTTTGCCAGGTCATCGATGAGTCTTTTTCCTTCTTCTGTGGACAGTTCACCTTCAAAATCTTTATCGTCTGCCTGGGCATAACAGTGAATACATTTGAGATTACATTTGCGGGTAATATTCCAGACTACAACAGGTTTCTTGTCCTTTGAGAACTGGAGTAGGTGGGAAGGTAATCTGGAGGAATGTCTTCCATATCGCAGGGCATCCGATGGTTCGACAGTTTTGCAATAGAGCTTTGAAATACCTATCATTTATAGACCTTCTTTAGTCAAAATATTCGTCTTTAATTGTCTTTAGCATTTCATCGAAGGTGTACTTGCAGGGCTTTATAGTTGTTTCCACGCCATATTCCCGAATGGTATTTGCTGTAGGAGTGCCAATTGCAGCCACTATAGACTTTTTCATAACTTCTTTTATGTCATCGGTTTTTCCCATCTCTTCTGCCAGGCTGAAGAAATTGCGTACCATCATGGAACTTGTGAAGGCAAAAATAGCAATATCTCCGGCTGCCGCCCTTCTGATAAGCTCCCTCTGCTTGTCCCCTTCGGGTCGGACAAGTGTATATACCTGTGTTTCCAGAACCGATGCGCCACACTTTTCAAGCCCTTCTATGAGCAGGACTGAACCATAAGCACTGCGTGCGGTATCAACAATCTTTCCCTTAACATCAGGGCAGAGATATTCCACCAGTCCTTCTGAGCTGTAGACACCTGGTATACCCAGGACTTCAATTTCAAGTTCTTCCAGCCTCTTTTTAGTATTTGGGCCGATGGCTATTACTTTTGTCCTGTTAAGAGCATTGGTAAATTCATTCCTGTCTTCTACTTTGTCCAGGGTATAGTCGATACCATTGGCACTGGTAAATATAACATAGTCGCTCTTTCCAGAAAGGATATGGTCGGTGAATATATCGAACATGTCGTCTTTCATATCGGTGAGTTCGATCATTGGTGCCTCGAATACCTCGTATCCCATGGATTGTGCCATCTCGCGGGATTTTGCAAGGTAATTGCGTGGTCTCATTATTGCTATGGTATTACTCTTTTTATCCATGTTATCCCCATACGACCTCTTGCATACCCAGGATATCATGTACGGAAACCACGTCACCCACAACTGTTATTGCAGGGGCCTTTACACTGGCCTTTTTTGCTTTTTCTGCTATGTTCTCAAGGTTTCCTGTGGTGATCCTTTGATCTGGGCGGGTTCCTTTTTCGATAATTGCCACCGGAGTTGTCGGAGGTTTGCCATATTTTTTCAGTGCATTCATATTCTCTTCCAGCCTTTTCACTCCCATAAATATGACCAGCGTCCCGGGGAATCGGGCCAGGGTTTCCCAATCAAGGCCGGTTTCCTTTTTGGTCGGGTCTTCATGGCCGGTGATGAATGTAACCATCGATGCATGGTCCCTGTGGGTTACAGGGATTCCGGCATAAGCAGGCACTGCAATCGCAGAGGTGATACCGGGTACAACCTCAAAATCGATTCCTGCCTGCACAAGTTTTTCAGCTTCTTCGCCGCCTCTGCCGAACATATAGGGATCCCCGCCCTTTAATCGAACGACATTCTTTCCTTCTTCTGCCTTTTTCACTATCATATCGTTGATTTCTGTCTGGGTTAGTTTATGATTGCCTGCATATTTTCCTGCATCTATTTTTTCTGCCGTTTCGGGCATGCTCTGCAGGATTGCTTCTCCTGGCAACTGGTCATAGACTATGACCTCTGCGCTGTCGATCAACTTTCTTGCTTTTATTGTGAGCAGTTCCGGATCTCCGGGACCGGACCCAACAAGATATACTTTCCCGTATCCACTATTCATGATATTAATCCTCTATTGACGTGTTTGGGGAACTAAGGAATTGATTGGTTAAAAAGGTTATATGTACTGGATATGAACCGAAGGGAAGAAAAAGTGAAAAAATATACTCATTGTTTATCGAGTATATATAATAAAATATCCTTGTTGAGTTTTCCCTCTCTTTCTATCTTTCTGGCAATTTCTTCGTCTGACATACCCTCAGATTTCAATTCCTTTATCCTTTCATTGACAGAAGGTGAGATGCTGTAATACTCATTTATGTCTTTCCTGTGGCCCCACACATCTCCCTCTATAAGTCTGATTCCTTCCATCTCAAGGAACATTTCAATGGATTTTGATACAGTTTTCCTGTAAGATGAAGGTATCTGGATCACTTCTACATTCTTACATCTTTTAACGAGATCAAATATGTCCTTATTGGACGGTCGGAAAGCCAGATGAATCACTCTTTCCCCCTCATCGAGTGTTTCAATTTCTTTCCTTTTACTGACAACTCTGATTTTCATGATTCCACTCCTGATATCAAGCTCTATGCATAACTGAATAAATTATTATTAAGTCTCACCTCTTAAATAATTATCGAGTGAGGGACTCATTCATTTTTCTTCAAACGCAACCTTACAGCATCAGCATGAGCATACAGCCCTTCTTCTTCTGCAAGTGTGATTATTGTATCACTCAGCGATTGCAAGCCTTTCCTGTCCAGCTGCTGTATTGTGGAATATTTCAGGAAATGATTGATGTTTAATCCTGAGTAGAGCCTTGTATATCCGGCTGTAGGGAGAACATGATTTGTTCCTGAAGCATAATCACCGGTTGAAACGGGAGCATATTTTCCCATGAAAATCGATCCGGCACTATCAATCCTGTCCAGGACTTCATCATCATCTGCTGTCACTATCTCAAGATGTTCGGGTCCGAATTTGTTGGATAATCCAATACACTCATCAAGAGAAGCACCTATAAGGATGGCCGCATTTTGCAGGGATTCTTTCACGATCTCTGACCTGGGGGTGGTATCTGCAAGTTCTCCTAAGCGTTGTTGCGTATTCGCTGCAATTTTCTCAGAGGTGGTTGTTAATACACAGATTGCGTTGGGGTCATGTTCGGCCTGTGCCAGCATGTCAGCTGCGATGAAATCCGGATCTGCAGTTTCATCTGCGATTATCAGGATCTCACTGGGCCCTGCCGGGAAATCTATCTCTGCATGTGTGCGGATAAGCATCTTTGCCGTAGTCACAAATACATTTCCTGGCCCCACAATCTTGTCTACAGGTTTAACGCTTTTAGTTCCATAGGCAAGAGCTGCAACAGCCTGCACACCGCCGAGTCTGTATATCCTGTCAGCACCAGCTACCTTTGCAGATGCAAGTGTCAGAGGATTTACCTTCCCATCGGGGCCGGGAGGAGTGCACATGGCTACATCCTTCACTCCTGCAACTTTGGCCGGGATTATTGCCATAAGTGCTGTGGATGGGTAAGACGCTCTTCCCCCGGGTACATAGGCACCTACGGATCTTAAGGGTACGGTTTTCTGTCCTGCTTTAATTCCCGGGGAAATTTCCACAAACCATTTGTCCCGGGGTAATTGGGCTTCATGGAATTTCCGGATGTTCGATGCAGCCTTATCCAGATGTTTCAACAAAGACGGATCTACTTTTGTCATTGCTTCATTAATTTCGTCTTCAGTTACTTCGATGGCACCAATACGGGCTTTGTCAAATTTTTCAGTATAATAACGCAGGGCACTATCCCCGTCCTTTTTCACATCTGCAAGTATTGTTTCAACTGTATCCTTTACAGCCATCAGATCTGATGCCCTTTCCATAAGATTATTCAATTCATTATTGGTGAGGTCTTTAATTTTCTTATAAAGCATGGGGTAAGTCTCCGTCTTTGTGTTTATGTATTAAATCGTTATTTCAGATAAAGTCCTGAAATGTTTTTTGTTGTTTTTTAGTTTCCAATGTTTCCGGCTCTACATAACCATTACTGTGAGTTTCCCTGCCTAGGTATGAAAGGATTTTTTGGGCAATCTTTGGCCCGACTATTCCTGCAAGTTCCTTTTCATCTGCTGTTGCAAGTTTCTGGCGGCTGCGATACCCCTTCTTGAAAAGTTTGCGTGCTCTTGCTCTGCCCACATTGGGAATTTCCACCAATTCCATTAGTTCACTGCCTGCACCATAATGTATCCGTTTTTCAAGTTTAGCACATTCAGTTTCAAGTTGTGGATTTATCCTGGATGCAATTCTTTGGGTGGCATGCATCAGCCACTCGGCAATATCAGAGCTGGCATAAATGTCTCCTTCTCCGACCTGATAATTCTCAACAATTTTCTCCAGGCTTTTTTCATTGATCCATTCCAGCAGTAACAAAGCGGTCTTGACCTCTGAGAGAAACCATTCATATTCTATCTGTTTGAAAGGACTGGGAACTTCAATAAAATCTTCTGTATGATTCATCACATAATCATTTATTATTTCATAATCCCTGTTGCGCAAGTAAAGCAGGCGCATATCCGGTGTACTGCAAATCAGTTGCAACAAAGTCATATCTGTGGCATATGTGGTTTTTTCCAGGCCGCGGATGATTTTTGAAGCCGAAAGGGGGTCAATATATAGCGAGGATATCATTTTTCCCAGTGCGGTTGCTCTGATGGTCTCATTGTCCTGTTCAAGCATTCCCTCATTCTTGAGGAAGATCAGGGAGTCTTCAAGCAGTTCTTCGAAATTCCAGCTCTGTTGCTGGTGGGCAAAAAATGTGGAACCCAAAAAGGTAAGTATCTCCCTGTGGCAATTTGCAAAACCGCTTGCAATAGTTGAAAGGATATGAGTGCGCAGTGCATTCTCGGTACCCAGTTTGGACCAGATGTCTTCTGCAGAAGCATTGGTGTATCTCTGCAGCACATCGGTGAATTCTTCATAGGTTTTCACTATGACTACAGCCTCTCCGTAAGGGTCCAGATGTGGTCTGCCTGCCCTGCCTGCCATCTGTTTGTAGTCAAGTACAGGGATAGGTTGCATTCCTGCATTGGGGTCATAACGTTTGTAGCTGCGGATGATCACACGTCGGGCAGGCAGGTTCAATCCGGCTGCCAGTGTGGGTGTGCTGCAGATCATTTTTATAGAATTGTTCCGGAAGGCATCCTCTACGATTCTGCGATGGGCAGAATTCAGTCCTGCATGATGAAAGGCTACCCCCTTTTTAATGCAGTCGGCAAGAGTTTCAGTGAGTTTTGTTTCCCCGTTTTCCAGAACATCTTTTGCAATTTCTTCCAGTTCATTGCGATTTTGCCTGTCGAGCAGTTCTCCGACAACAGGAGCACATTTCTTTGCAAATCCGACGCAATTCTTACGACTGCTGTCAAATACAAGACATTGTCCTCCTTCGATAACAGTGTCCAGCACAAGGTTTACAGTATCTTCCCTGTGGCGTCTTTCGATAAACTTCTGGTCTTCATCGAAATTGATGGCATCTCCGAAAAAAATCCCTTCATGTAAATCCGTGGGTCTCCATTCACTCAATACGAGTTTGGCTTCCAGCCACTGTGCAATTTCTATCGCATTGCCAACTGTAGCTGAAAGAGCAACCACCTGTGCCTCAGGGTTGAGTCTTTTGAGTTTTGCCAGGGTTACTTCCAGGGTGGGTCCTCTGCTTGCCGAATCCAGCAGATGGACCTCATCAACGATCACAGTGGTGATGTCTTTCATCCAGGGTGTGGAATTACGCAAAAGGGAATCTGTTTTCTCGGAGGTGGCTACTATTATGTCATTGGAACCCAGCCATTCATCCCGTGAATCAAAATCCCCTGTTGATATGGCTGCTTTTATTCCCAGGCTTTCGAATCGTTTAAAATCCCTGAATTTTTCAGAAGCCAGTGCTCGAAGGGGTACAATGTAAAGGGCTTTTCCTCCCTTTTTAATAGCTTTTAGCATCGCCATCTCTGCAAGTAAGGTCTTCCCTGATGCTGTGGGGATTGCTGCAAGCAAGTTTTCTCCTTTTAGCAACCCCTTTTCTACAGCATCTGCCTGGGGTGGATAGAGTTCTTCTATACCGGCCTGAAGATATAGGTTAATGGCTTCTGAAGGCAGGTCCAGTTCTTCTATTTTCATAAAATTTCACATCTAAAGGCGAGTTTGGATATCCATTTTGCTGGTGAAAGTTACAAATACAATTAATGGCATTTATTATTAAGGGAATACAGGTTATTTTGCAAATAGGTATTCTGCTTCAAAGTAAAAGCATCGGTTTAATCCCGTTCTGGACATTTAATAGTAAAAACTAAATTATAAGCACTATTACTTATTGGGTGTTTTAGTAAGAGTAAATATGGTAGGTCCAATGGCAAACACAACAGATGTACTTTCCGACACTTCATGGCATTTCTGGAATTCCTGGCATGTACTGGATATTCTATACGTAATTATCATTATCGTTCTTACGTTTGTTGCATCAAAATTGGTTGACAGGATAATTCGGCATCAATTTGAAATAGCCAACCGTAAAATGGCTGTAGATGAAACTGCTTATCGAATTATCAGGCATACATCCATAGCTCTTGTCTATGTATTTGGATTAGTTCTGATAATTATGCATTTTCCGACACTGCAAGACCT
>JASMTL010000128.1:0-5494 GCA_041694315.1 Methanosarcinaceae archaeon
GCCCGTAACCTTCAGCACCTAATCCCCATTTTTTCAGATTTATATACATTCCATAGAGGAATATCACAATTGCGATTGTGGCCAATATCATGACCTGCACGAATGTGATCCTCATAGCATCGGATATGCCAGAATAATATTCCATAGCCATAAATTCTATCTCCTGATACCATTTTAAAATTTATTTTACAAAAATTATTAGCAGTAGTAATATGAGATGGTTTATTGGTGGTAACAATTGTATTTAAATATTTTCATTATGCAAAAAACAAAACAGGAGAGGAGAATTAGAAAAAAGGAAGGGATAGGTAAGAAAGGAATCCTTTAAATTACAGGCCTATTTCCCTCTTGAAATTTTCAAGACCCATATCATCGATCACGCGTCCAATCCTGTGTTTTTTTGTGTGGGTCTTGTAAAAGCTGATAATTTTATCAACGAGTTCTTTGACTTCCTCATCATTCAGTTCATCAGCTATCACATCACCAAGTCTTGGACGAATTCCTGCATTACCGCCGACCATCACGGTATAGCCTTTAGGGGTACCCATGATACCTATATCCCTGACAGCCGGTTCGGAACACGAATTCATACAGCCTGAAACCGCAATTTTGAATTTGGAAGGAAGTTGCATGCCATGATATTTCTCATCCAGTTCAAGGCCGAGAGTAACAGCATCCTGCTGACCACGTTTACAGAAAGTGGTACCCGGACATATCTTAATACTTCTCACACATAGACCTATTGCAGCAGCTGGTTTCATACCCAGGTCATCCCAGGCATTGTCTATATCCTCTTCCTTGAGACCTACAATACAGACACGCTGAGCAGATGTCAGTTTAATGGCAGACGCACCATATTTATCTGCAGTGTCAGCAATCTTACGCAACATATCAGGTGATACGATGCCTCCCGGTGTTTGGGGAGCAATAGCGAATGTTTCACGGTCTCTCTGGAGAATGGCACCTTTTTCAAGAATATCTTTTGACATTAATAATCCCCCGTTAGCACTCTTTTTCCAGCCTTTTCAGCAGACCTTTGAGGCCTTCTTTATGCCTTGCCTCATCAAAGGAAGCTTTCTCGAAGAAAAGAGCTGCCCTTTCATTGCCTTCATCCCTGGCAATCTTAGCAGCATCACCCTTTTCACCTTCTGCCATGGTTTCACCTTCAAGCATCATCTTGATGTTCTCAATTGTGGAAGCTTTGATCAATCCGAGAATCTCCGCAGTCTCTGCGGCATGCCAGGCCTCATCCATTGCAATTTGGCGCAAGTAAACTGCAACTTCAGGATAGCCTTCCCTCTCTGCCAGTTTTGACATGGCAAAGTACCATCCAACTTCTGTCGTTTCCCCTTTGAAAGTATCTTTCAGTATTTTATCAAGACTCATGAAATCACTCCATAGTAATGCTGCTAGAGCAGTAGAAAGTAGATTGTTCGTATAGTATATAACATTTTTTGACATGAAATATTGCATCAACACCGATGTATAAACAGGCAACCATTCGCAAGATATTATAGTAAAGAGTGTATCCAAAAAAAAAGATATGTCACCGCAGATCAGAATCGTACTTGTAGAACCTCTATACCAGGGAAATGTAGGTTCGGTTACACGCTCAATGGAAAACTTCGGATTTGATGACCTGGTTCTTGTAAATCCCTGCAAACTGGAAGGACAGGCAAGAGCAATGTCATGCCATGCACATGATTTACTGGAAAGTGCCCCTAAAGTAGACACATTGGAAGAGGCTATTGAAGATACAGATATCGTAATTGGTACATCGGGAATTGCGGGTATAAAAACCGATCAGCATATACGCATGCCGGCATACACTCCCGCCGAGATCAGGGATAAATTCAGGAAAAGTGGGGGAAAGATCGCCTTACTTTTCGGAAGAGAAGATAATGGATTCACCCGGGAAGAACTCAAAAGATGCGATATGATAATGACTATTCCTACATCGGAAAAATACCCCGTCATGAACATCTCCCATGCAGCAACCGTTGCAATGTATGAGATGAGCAGCCTCCCAATCGGCGAGAGGCCAATTGCTGAGGGTTTTGATCTTCAATTGTTATATGACCATTTTGATCAGTTGCTTGCAGAGATAAAACACCCAGCACATAAGATGGAAAAAACATCCCTTATGTTGAAAAGGATATTCGGGCGCGCAGAACTGACACCACGGGAAGTACAGACATTAAGAGGTGTACTCAGGGATATACAGCGATCAAAGAAATGATACACACGAAAGATAGATAAAGCTTGTAAGATTTTATTATCCGAAGTCAAATCTGGTATGCACTGATATTAATGACGGAAGAGAAATGGGAAAATAAGTTCCGGGATTTTCTTAAACGATATTGCTGGCATGATATACTTAAACTTGCCAATGAATACCCGGAATTACGAAGTATAGAAGTAAATTTTACAGATCTGGAACAATTCGACAGGGAACTTTCTGAAGAATTATTACAAAAGCCGGATGAGGTTATCCCCTCGGCTGAAGAAGCTCTTAAACAAATTGAGATTCCTGTTGAAAAGCAACTGCATGATGCACACATCCAGTTTACCAGTATTCCAAATAAGGTTGCGATACGTGATCTCAGGAGCAATCATCTTCTCAAGTTCATTGCAGTTGAAGGAATGATCCGCAAGGCAACCGAAGTACGTCCAAAGATAACCAATGCGGCATTTTACTGTATGCGGTGTGAAACTGTAAATTATGTACCCCAGAGCGGACCAAAATTCGTGGAACCCGGTGAATGTGAAGAAGAAAGTTGCGGCAAAAGAGGGCCATTCAAACTTCTCATTGATAAATCCAATTTCATCGATGCCCAGAAGCTCCAGATACAGGAATCACCCGAAAGTCTCAAAGGAGGGAGCCAGCCCCAGAGTATTGATGGCGATGCTGAAGATGAACTGGCTGGCATTGTAAAACCAGGTGATCGTGTAGTAGTAAACGGTATCCTCAGATCCCATCAGCGAACCACACGCGAAGGTAAATCCACATTTTACGATCTTGTCTTACACTGCAATTCTATAGAATACCTGGATCAGGAATATGATGAACTGGATATATCTCCCGAAGAAGAAGACGAAATAATAGAACTTAGCAATGATCCACAGATATATGATAAAATTATAAAATCCATAGCTCCTTCAATCTATGGTTATGAGAATATCAAAGAAGCGCTCACTTTACAGCTATTCTCAGGAGTCCCAAAGTCCCTGCCCGACGGCGGACGTATAAGGGGAGACATCCACCTGTTGCTTGTAGGAGATCCCGGTATTGCAAAAAGTCAATTACTCAGATACATGGTGAAATTATCCCCAAGAGGTGTGTTTGCTTCAGGTAAGAGTGCCTCATCAAGCGGACTTACTGCAGCAGCGGTAAAGGATGATCTGGGAGACGGCCGCTGGACACTGGAAGCAGGTGCTCTGGTTATGGCAGATATGGGAATTGCCGCAGTGGACGAAATGGATAAAATGAGCAGGGAAGACAAAAGTGCGCTCCATGAGGCAATGGAACAACAGACAATCTCTGTGGCAAAAGCCGGCATCCTGGCAACACTAAAATCACGTTGTGCCCTGTTAGGAGCGGCAAACCCCAAATACGGGCGTTTTGACAGATACGAAGGACTTGCAGAACAGATCAATATGCCCCCAGCCCTTGTATCCAGGTTTGACCTGATTTTCGTCCTGCTTGATGTACCTGATACAAAAATGGATACCAGTATCGCAAACCACATTCTGAAATCCCATTATGCCGGAGAACTCTATGAACAATGGGACAAATTACCCACCTCAACAATAACACAGGAAAAGGTTGATTCTCACCAAAAGGTTATCCTACCTGAAATCGAGACGGAATTATTGCGCAAATACGTTGCCTACGCACGCAGAATGGTCTACCCCATTATGGAAGAAGATGCAAGGCAACATCTGGTCAATTTCTATCTCGATCTACGTAAGATGGGAGAGAACAAAGATTCTCCCGTACCTGTCACTGCAAGGCAGCTGGAAGCACTGGTCAGGCTTGCTGAAGCCAGCGCTCGAATCAGGCTTAGCAACACTGTGTCCCTTGAGGATGCAAAACGGACCACAAAAATTTCCCTTGCCTGTATGAAACAGGTTGGAGTTGACCCTGACACCGGAGCTCTTGATGTGGATGTTATAGCTTCCGGTACGAGTAAAAGCCAGCGTGACAAGATACACATACTTCAGGATATTATAAAGCATGTAAGTCAGAAACATGCCGGCAGTAAAGCACCTTTAGATGAAGTCTATGAAGAAGCCTCAGCTGAAAATATAGATAGGGAACATGCAGAGGAGCTTATTCAGAAAATGAAACGAACGGGTGATTTGCTGGCACCTGATAAAAAACATATAAGATTGGTATGAGGAAATATATATGTACCTCAAAGAACACCGAACCAGAGACAGACTGATCGTTGCTGCCTGTGACCAGGAATTAATCGGGCAAAAATTGAATCAGGGAGATGTTGTTGTCGAAATAACAGAAAGTTTCTATAAAGGGGACATAGTATCTGAAAAACAAGTGCAATCTGCACTTGGAAGGGCAACCAGTGCTAACCTGTTTGGCAAGAAAACAATTGAATGTGCCCTTGAATGCAGAATGATCGATCCTGAATCAATAATTACTATTAATGGCGTGCCACATGCGCAATTATACAGAATATAAGATTACGAAAGGTTTTTAAGATGAATGAGAGTGCAGTTGAAGAAAATTCACCCTTCCCTGGAAAAGAAGGATTGGTGAAAGGTGTGATTGAAAAACACCAGAAGTTTCTGAATGAGTACAATGCTGAGTACAGTAAACTTGAGGATGAAGTGAAAAAACTCGAGGATACAATAAGCAACTCTATAAAGAAAAGAGAAGAAGAGAAAAACCGTTTAGAAGTACTCAAAGAGAAAAAACAGCAATTGTATCATCAGGCAAATAATCTGCTGGGGGAGATGTTCACCACCTGTCCTGAAGAACTTGATAATCGGATTATGCACTCCACAAATGATGACATAGAGGAGTTAAAAAGGACAAGGCAGCTGGAAAATGAAGAAAAAATTATTCAAGATGTGCTGGGAAAAATAGCCAAACTTGAAAACGATAACACACGTGAATATACCAGCCAGATAGAAGCCCGCATACAAGAAGCCTCAAAAGCTTCCTCCGAAATAGAATCCCTGAAAAGATCCATGGAAAAAGAGGAAAACCTGGACCAGATCCATAAAGAACTTGGTGAAAAAAAACCCAGGTATAATTGGTTGGAAAGAAGGATCAAAAGCCATAAAGAAGCACTTGAGTACTGGAAAAACCAAAAAAAAGCGATTGAGGGGGATGTTGCATGAAAGATGTATCTTCAATGACAGAACGCGAACTCAAAGATACTGTAAATAATTACAGGAAAGAGATATCCCAGCATGAAAAGAGCTTAAAAGGGGTTTTCGAAGAGCTCAAACTTCATAAAACTAATAT
>JASMTL010000129.1:0-11882 GCA_041694315.1 Methanosarcinaceae archaeon
GGGAGAGGCAAAGGGCCCTGGCAGCAGTAGCCACGGTCCTCAAACAGGCACCCAGACCCGGACCCTGTGAAAAAGAGATTGCATCAATATCATTGGGACTTATGCTTTTATCTGCCAGTTCGTCGAAAAGATTGGACATCACCCAGGAAGCAAACCGGGCATGATGTTGAGCCGCTTCTCTAGGATGAATGCCCCCAGTTGCCGGTTTATATGTATGCGTCACCTCACAGACAACTTCATCTTCATTAACAACAGCCGCACTCAGATTCCATGCGGTGCCCTCTATGCCAAGAACCAGCGTCACTTGCAATAACTCCTTCGCGGTAATGGGAAGAGAGGAATATTAAGTTTACTGATGCAAACCCAGGTAAGTTATATATTCAGGGAAATGCAAAAAGGGATGCCATGTCAGAAGAGAAAACCGAGCAAACAAAAACAGAGGCACAGGTGTCCGTCAAAGAATGGAAGATAGGGGAAATGGGATTTTCCGACCGTCTGGCCGCACCTGATGAGGGTATTAATTATATCCCCCACAAAACAAGCGGCCTGCAGAGCGCAGCTGATATGTGGATTGACAGGGACAGGATGCTGGAAGGGCTCCACACAAAAAAGAGTGTTGACGACCTGCTGCAACGCACAAAATTCTTCGAATGACTTTTTAAATTATACCCATATCTGAAAGCCTCTCGGGCAGGTATGTCTTTGTGACAAAATCCAGACCCTTGCCCGCAAAGGCCTGCTGTTCTGCCTTTTTCCCTATATCAAGCTGCAGGTTGATCTGTTCTTTCCAGTAATCGGTTTCAAACCTCGGGTCTGTAAGTTCACTGCGCAGAGCATCGACATCCTTATCGGTCAATTTATCGGTGGACAATTCATACTCCACGATATCCGAAGGCTGCACTCCGACAAACTTGGCCGCAGGGGTTGCCATGAACTCGGAAAGGTGGGCACTCTTGATGGCACCGTATGCAACTGAAGCATAGATACGATAGGACCAGGGATCACCGTCAGTAAATACCACAACCGGAATACCCAGTTCTTCATTCATTCTCTTGATCATACGCCTGGTCGAGCGAGCAGGCTGGCCTTTGAGATGTACAAGTATAGCATCATTTAGTTCATCAAAACCATTCTCAATCAGACGGGCATACATACCACCGGTCTCAATGGCTATTATAAATTTGGCATCATGATCTATGAAATCGATATTCTCCACATTAAAAGGAATCTGATAGCCGCTTTCACCTACATCCTCCTGACAATGGATATCACGATCACCTCGCTTGGTCTCTTCCCGCAGCTGCAGGGGACCAAAAAGGGTAGCACCGTCTTCTTCGGGACGCATGTGGAAATATTCCCTCTGGAGACTGGAAATTATCTCAAGGTCCTCAATCAGGCGATCACTTTCGGGTTGTTCCTTGAACTTGGCAATATCCCAGTTCTCGGATATGTAGTATAATTCCCTCAAAGTTGAACCGCGGTTATTCCCGATATGGTTATTTAAGAGAAAATCAAGCACATGAGAGGTTTTCAATAACTGGAATGCTCCTTTGACGGTCTTGGCACTTCTTTCACTTTCCCGACCACCATACACCCATACATCACTGTTTTCATTAAATTCAATATTGTTCTTGGTTCTGCTGGGCATATTCACATAAGGAATCCTACCATCCACAAAATGCGAATACAACTCCGATGCAAGACCCGTCAACCTTTGCTCTGCAAGCCTGTCGTGCTCCTTACGGTGTTCATTCTTAGCCATTATACAACCCCTTTTATCGCCCTGGCACCTGTAACAATCTCTTCCTCAACCCCTTCAACAATAGGTGGCTCTTTTATAGAATCCAGATCCGATGGGTCAGGTAACCGGTAATTCACGGCAAAAGCCTCACCTGGCCTGAGAACAATTTTCCATATGTAATCATAATCATTGCCCATACTGACCACTTTGGGTGACGGGGTTGCCTCGATCTGGAAAGGCAACATCTCATGTAATTTGAATTCTATTTTCTTGCTCCCAAAATTCTTTGTCCTGAGGGATACATTGGCATTACCATCATCGAATTGCCTGTCAACAAGCAGGTTGCCCATTACCCTGGCAACAACAGGATTGATATCCGGTACTTCCTTATCAAGGGTTTCTGCCAGTTTTTCCGCCATCCTGGGCAATACCTTGTTAATGATAACTTCCTTTTCCTTGCGTTTTTTAAGGGAACCTTTCTTTTTAAGGAAGCGATTTAGTTTCCTTCCTACTTCTTTGAGAGCCAGTTCCACCTCATCCTGGATTTCGGGGATGTCCGCAATAGCGTCCTTGGATTCAGATGTAAAAGGTACATTTGTGGAGGCCACATGTATGAGCAATACCAAAGGACCGATAGGCAGCCCCCCACCCGGCTGGTTAAGACCGTATTGTTTCCATTTGATAGCTTCCACGCCATGTGTGGTCACACAGCCTCCCTGCTGATAAAGAAGAGGGACCCTGTTAGCAAATCTCATTATATTGACCCTGTCGTCCTTTTGCAGATTGCCTCCATAAGCAATCCCAACTTCCACTACAAAGGGATTACCGGAATATACGGAAGGAGTACGCGTGGTCGTTGCAATAAAATCTACTTTGAATTCTTTCTCCAGACCCTTATATATCAATTCTTCACCTATTGGGGAGAGACAATCTGTCGGCGGGGACATGATTTTTACTTTCTGGAATGCATCAAGAAGGCGTTTTGCATCTTCCCTTTCAATGGTGTGCGGGTCCATATCCATATCAAGCCCACTGGCACTACAGATTTCTTCTGCTGTGAGCAAACCTATCTTGGAAAAAGAATATCTCAGAAAAGGAGCAAGTCTCTGTCTGCCGGTATAGCGCAACATCTTCATAAGAGTACCCAGCTCGATACCATGGGGATGCGGCAAGATCTCACTTGCAGGTTCGGGTATCTTATCCGTAGCCCTGTCAAATATCCTCTCATCACCATCAGGATCAATGAGCTTTATGCGGGCATGGGGATTTACGATAGCTGTGGCCTTGAGATATTCCTCTACCGACTGGCGGCGCCCCTTTACATAGGTGGCCTCCATTTCCATTTCCACCCGGGTTCCATGAGGACGATCCCATTCGGTTATTTCATCTTTCAAGATCTCGGGATCATTGGTACGGGTATTGATCATCACTTCATAATAATGAGCAGGGGACTGGGGACCTATCTTGGAAATAATTCGGGTGGCATGGCCTGCTGTCAGCTGGGAATAGAGGACCGCTGCAGAAATACCGATACCCTGCTGGCCCCTGCTCTGTTTGAGCGCATGAAAACGAGAACCATAAAGCAGTTTGGCAAAAACCCTCGGGATCTGGTCTTTCACAATACCCGGACCATTGTCCTCGATAATCACAACGACCCCGGTTTTACCCGAGCGTTTAATGTGAAGCATGATATCGGGTAGTATTCCCGACTCCTCACAGGCGTCCAGGGAGTTATCCACAGCTTCTTTGATCGTAGTAATAAGACTTCTGGGGGCCGAATCAAAACCCAGTATCTGTCTGTTCTTTTCAAAAAATTCGGCAACGCTTATTGATTGTTGTTTTTTTGCAAGTTCTTCTGCAATTGGTGCTGGCATTGAACCTTCATCCCCTTAAAAACAAATTTCCTGCAAAATTAAGACCACAGGAGACGCTACAATATAGTCAGCATATATTTATATATTTGTTAGTATGACCCACTTTTCCCTATATCCTCATTCCATATCTCAGGGTAATCCCGAATAAATTCCTTCATCAACGTTTTACATTCAGATAAATCCAGGTCGATTACCTCAACTCCTTTGCCACGCAGGAAATCCTGTGCTCCTTCAAAGGTTTTTGATTCCCCGGCAACCACTTTATTTATACCAAACTGCACCACGGCACCGGCACACAGGTAGCAGGGCATAAGGGTGGAATACAACACCGTATCCGCATAACTTCCAATTCTACCTGCATCCCTCATACAGGAAATTTCTGCATGTGCAAGCGGGTCGTCGTTCTGTACCCTGAGATTATGCCCTCTTCCGATGATCTTTCCATCCCTTACAAGTACAGAGCCTATGGGGATGCCGCCTTTATCGCGGCCGGCCATAGCTTCCTTTATCGCTTCTTTAATGAATTGGTCCATTTCACTCACTCCCGGATCTATCAGGATCGGTTATTCTGAATACCTTATCGTTGGGCCTGACTCTACAATTTACAGCAAGGCCCACATCCATACCTTTTTCAGCTGATTTGATATTATTACCTGCCACCTGCATGGAAGATACATCCTGTTCAAGATGAGTATTCTCCCCTTCTATCAGAATCGTATCACCGATACTAAGGGCAGAATCAGTAAGCTTCACATATGCAGCACTCTGATTCTTATAATAATTTACAACCTCACCTACAAGTTCTTTGTGGGTTTGCGAAACATTCATGTCTTTTTCCACAATGAAACCTTCCCGGGAAGGATTCCCGAAATAGAAACCCGTGGAAAAACCTCTGTTATAAACAGCACGAAGCTGTTGTTTCCATTCAGGTACCCGGTCGTTTTCAAATTTCCCATCTCTACAGGTCTCCAGAGCCTCTGAATAACACCGGGATACAGTTGAGATATATCTTGAGTCACGTAACCGTCCCTCTATCTTGAAGGCATCTATTCCGGCTTCTACGAGTTGGGGAATATGTTCAACCATACACAGGTCCCTGGCACTTAGCAGGTATTTTCCACCCACCCGCATCTGTGACCCGTCATCCGCATTGAGTGTCCATTCCCATCTACACGGCTGAGTACATTGACCGCAGTTGCCGGATTTGCCCAGAAGATATGCCGAAAGGTAGCACCTGCCGGAAATCGCCTGACACATAGCCCCGTGAACGAAAACCTCCAGTTCAATATCAGTATTCTGTCTGATCTGTTTTATTTGAGAAAGACTTAGCTCGCGCGATAGAATAATACGGCTTGCACCAAGAGAACCATAAAATTCTGCCGTCTTTGCATTGGAAACATTTGCCTGTGTGGAAATATGTATATCAAGCCCCATAGAGGATGCCTTTAGTATCACAGCAGGGTCCCAGGCTACGATTGCATCCACTTTTGCCCCCCTGGCAGCGTTGAGGATAGCCGATAAATCAGAAGTATCTTCAGGGTATATGACAGAATTGACAACAAGGTAAGCTTTCAGTCCTTTTTCTCGGACCGATTGTACAAAGTCTGAAAGATTATCCACAGTAATAGTCTTTGCGCGGCATCGCAGGCTCAGCCGGTCTACGGAAAAATACACAGCATCTGCATACTGTGAACATGCAGATAGAGTACCTTCATCCCTTACACCTGCTACAAGTTCAGGCATCGGGTGATTAGAATCCATGGGTAGAAAAGAAATCAGGTATGATATAGAGATTTTGTCTTTATATCAGGGATTTTGCAGGAAATTGTTATAACCGGTTGCTACAAAAACAAGAATCTTTATTTTGAAGATTATAACAAAAATCTTGTCGATTATCTGCCCAAATATTATGTGCTGGAAAAATGAAGTCGATATAAAAATTAATGTAGAAAATATATTTTTGGGAAGGAGCATAGAAATCCCACTCTGAATAATTATTAATGAACTTGTGTTCAATCCATTAAACTATGCTTTTGATAAAAGGAAAGGCACTATAATAATCGAGCTTCGAAAAATAAATGATTATCACAACCTGATGGTTAGTGACAATGGTGACGGAATGAAAAGTGAAATTGATGGAATCAAAACCCTGAAAAGATTATATGACACGATGGACATCCCTGTTGCATATCTTACAGCTTATTCGGATGATAAAATGCTCGAAAGGGCAAAAAACAAAACCTTACGGTCATCTTATAAAACCTTTTGAGGAGAATTGCCTGCAAAATACTATAAAATTAGCTCTGGATAATTACAGGAAAAAAAGAAAAAGAAAAGTGAAAATACTTATTTGAATTCAGTATAGCCACATTTACCACAGGTCAACCTGTCCTTATGTTCAGCAAGGAATACACCTTCACCACAGCGGGGACAAAACTGCCTGGTACGTTCAATCTTATCACCGTCTACTTTATAGTACTCTTTTACAGCCATGTAACCACCTTATTCTTCAGTTGATGCTTCTTTTTGCGGAAGCTCATTTCTTTTGAGGCTATATTCCTTTTCAACTTCTTTCATGCGGGACGCATCTTCATATATCCTGGCGTTACCGGATAATTCCTGCTTACCGAACATGTTTCTCATGCCCTGAACTACAATAAGTTCAATGGGCACATTCAGCATGGCTGCAAGTTTTGATTTAACATCATTTCTTGCAGGTGTTGGTCCCTCAAAAGTCACATTGAACTTCAGTTCCTTTCTGTTTAGAAGAGTGTTGTTCTTCTCTTCAATTGTGCTGATATCCATACAACTTCCTCCACATAGTGTATAATTGTTCTTTACAATGCTGTTTATCAATGATCTTGTCAATTAGTTCTGTCATCTCTTCCTTTTTGGAAGCAGTAATACGGACAAACATCATACCTTCGCCAGGTTGTCCATAGAGAACGACGGATCCTACAGGGGCCATCATTATTGCAGGAAGAGATGCAAGATCTTCTTCTCCCTGCACAAATATCCTGAATCGCCGATTTGAATCCAGTGCTTTTGCAAGTGCGTCCACCAGTTCTTCGGTAATTGAACCGGCGGGATTATTTACAACCAGTTCCTTGAAACCTGACTGTTTTGTACCTGTGATCATCTGCTCACAAGCAGGTTGCCGATGAGTTTTGTCATCGATTACAAGTATATCTGGAATAATGTTCGATTTGAGCAAGTGGAACGTAGTAACATCACCTACAGATATAAGTTTTATGGGCTCACCAAGATCCCCGGCTACTTTTCCAACGGTTTCTTCGCCGGTTCCTTTATAAAGAACCCCAAATTTTTTACGTAACAAAGGACGCAGGGATGCGGGTATCGAAATCGTTCCACCCAAATTATCGCACCTTCAAAGCATATTTGTCAGGAATCGTAACCCCTATCTTTTTTGCGATTTCGGACTTTTCAGGGTCCACTATAATCAAAAGTCCGCTCCAGTCCTTACTAAGGTTAGTGGTGCCACAAACCGGACATTCCTGACCTGAAACAAGCCTGTGACAATCCATACAAACAGATTCAACCATACTAAAACTCCTGATTATTTATTTGCTACAGCGGGTTTTCTCTGTTCATCGAGCCATTCCAGCTTACCTAGGGCAGGCTGTCGCATTGTCAGACCGATCTTACTATCACGCGGCTCCCTTTCATTGATACTCACAGCCACTATGCGAGCCCTTACACGATCGCCTTCGGAAAGAGCTTTACTTAGGTTCTTACTGATCAGCCGGCCATTCTTTCCATCATAGGACATGAAATCGTCTGTGATCTGGCTAACATGCAGAAGACCGTCCATTGCACCTATGCTGACAAAAGCTCCAAATTCAACGGTTTCAACAACTTCACCTTCGATTACTTCCTGCAGCGTCGGTATGAACATTATCGCTTCAAAAGTAACATCATAATAGACTGCGCCATCTCCTACAAGAATATGACCTTCACCAATCTCATCAATATCAGTGATCGCTACAACAGAACCGATCTTTTTGTCAACACGCCCTTCAAGTTTAGTTTTGAGAGCATTTTTGACACTGACCCTTACATCATCGGCAAGGAGACTGGGAGCGACCCGAACTGTATCAACAAGCTTCATCCTCTTGTACATATAATTATCTCCGCAATATCATTATATAAGAATACCAGAACTTCTCATCCCTTATAAACCATTGTGCCATTATTAAGATTACAGGAAATCAAGTTTGTTCTTTTGTCTCAGCCTTACAATCGGTATTTCCTTCTCTTTCAACCTTTGCTGTAATCCAATATCATTGGTCAATACAGCTGCATCATAAGCAGGTGCAAGACGGACAATTACATCATCAGCAAATCCTTCACCTTCTATAACATCGCATCTTTGGGATAATGAAATAGCTACTTTCGCAGCTATTTTATCCTTACCCCCGCACCGTCTTACAAGGCCATCAAGTTCGTGCAGGATCGCTGTGGGAAGAAGGAATTGATCAAAACCCAGTCTCCTGAGTTCTGTGAAAATGTCCACACCAAATTGTGCTGGAAGCATCAGCCCGTTTGTGTCAATAATAACATTCAATCCTCAATTACCCCGATACCGATCAATCTCCATCGAGAACCAATCCTGCGGCTTATGGCAACCATTGAACCAATGTCTGCACAAACAGGTCTTTTAAGATTGACCTCGGCAACATCTTCCCTGGCACTTGTAACAATACCTACGGTTGTGGCTGTGCCGGCATTTAACATCAGGGGCTCACTTGTCTTGATCTGGCCAATTTCCCCTTCATCATCCACTCCAACAACACGATCAAGAAGTTTCAACCTGAGGGTGAAAGAATGTTTGGTAGTGGGTAATGTCCCGGGTTTACCTGCTACCTGCCCGGTAAGTGAATCACTTTTTGTCAGGTCAGGGTCAAGCTCTGTACCCACTGCCAGAAGACCGCCGGGAGTTGCTTCATCAACGGAAGTCGTACCTGCTATAATGCCAGTTACCCTGGTATGAATAGGATCCCAGTGAATGGCACCTTCACTTTCAACTTTCCTGCCTGGTTTTATTTCCAGCTCATCACCAGCCTTCAATCTGCCTTCCGTAAGGGTACCACCAATAACCCCACCTGATATCTGGTCAATAGGCAAGCCGGGACGGTTTATATCAAAAGATCTTGCAATGAGCATTCGTGCATCCTTATCAAGTTTATAGGTAGGAGTCGGAATCACTTTTTCCATTGCATCTATAAGTGCATCGATATTGATCTCCTGCTGGGCAGAAATAGGGATTATGGGGGCGTTCTCTGCAACGGTGCCTTTAACAAAATCCTTTATCTGTTTATAGTTCTTTATGACATCTTTCCTGTTTACAAGATCAATCTTGTTCTGGACTATGACAACGTTTTTGATACCAATGATATCAAGAGCCATGAGATGTTCCTTTGTCTGGGGCTGGGGACATTCCTCATTGGCAGCAATGACAAGAATAGCACCATCCATTATGGCTGCACCCGAAAGCATCGTAGCCATCAGTGTTTCGTGCCCAGGTGAATCTACAAAGGATATGGTTCTGACCTGTTCTGTTTTTGCGCCACAGTGAGGACATTCTTTCTTTACTGAATAACACTGTGGTTCAGGACAGGTGGGACATTTCATCAAAGTTGTATCTGCATAACCCAGACGGATAGAGATACCCCTTTTCAGTTCTTCACTGTGCTTATCAGTCCATACACCGGACAATGAACGTACAAGAGTGGTTTTTCCATGATCGACATGACCTACCATGCCGATATTAACACAAGGCTGACTCAATTTTTAATTTCCCTCCCTTTTGGGACTAAAGTAGAAATGTAGTTGATATAAGATGAATTGAACGTGAAACACTTAATAATTCTAATTACGTAAAAATGTTGCTGTCAAAACAGGATTGTACAAAAATAAGGAGAGGAGTGATAAAAACATCACTCTTCTGGTTTTTTACCTGGTTTACGCCTTATATACAACACAATAGCCCCTATAACCAATACTGCAATAGCAAACCCTACAGGTAACATCAATCCACCTGTATAGGTATTGGATGAAGCAGATACCTGTGTTTTGATTTTCACATTGTCTGAAACACGGTCATGACCTTTAGTGTCCTCATACTTGATTTCACTGTTTATGGCATAGGATTTTTCAATCGCAGTATCCCCTACTTTAAGTTTAAATACCGCAACGCCACTTTCCCCGGCATCCAGATCCCCGAGATATGCCTGATCATCCGTAGTACTGAAAGGATCAGCTGCACTTATACGAACAATGGCATCCTTCACGGGTTTATTGCCCGTATTGGTGTAGGTGACATGCAGCATTCCTTCCTCACCTATTGCCAGCTGTCCGGAAACATTGGTAACCTCAAATTGTGCTTCCTTTTTCACATATACAGGAATAGTGACGTTCTGGGAACCCACATCATACCAGAGTCCCACATCCATATTTGTGACACCAAGGCTTGTTTCATTATCACCGGCAACCTGGACATTCTTCTGGTAGCCATAATAAAGACTGAGAATCAGCGGGTATTCTCCTGAGGGTGCATTCTCCGAAAATTCCACATTAAACATAACAGGGGATGAAGTCTGCTCACCAGAAGCCAGTGAACCAGCCTCCTGTGGACCGGATTTTACTTCTACATTGGGATCAGGGGAAGTAAGAATTGCCACAATACCAATCGCAGTTGTCCGTTGTGATTCATAGGATTGTTCCTGTTGCTGTAGTTTTTGATCAAGTTCATCTATGGGGTCATCATCCTCTTCAGACTTAAAGCCTGTAATCACCCCCTTATTCATAAGATTAATATTCAGAGTGACACTATCGCCACGGTAAAATTCATTGTCACCAACGATGTTTGCGCTTACATCGGGACCGCCATATACAGTGTAGTAGTTGTCACTAAAATCAAAGTAATCAGGCAAGGCATTATTCTGCGGGGTGAAGCCGGCAGCTGAGGCCGGAATCAGGCACATCAGGGATATTCCCAGTGCAATTATTCCTATCATTAAATTTCTTTTATTCATGGTCACTCCTCTCCATTAAGAGTTATTTTTTTTCTTTTTACGGATACTGTCAACTACCAGATACATGGTTACCAAAAAAGTTAATATAAGTGAAATCTGGGTGATACTAATCCATTCATCTGATGATTGCATTGGCACATTTATTTTCATGTTATCAGAAAATGCGTAATTGCCATCCTCATCTATATAACGTATCTCACTATCTATTGCATATTCCTTGACAACAGCCATAGCGTCTGAATTCACATTAAATGAAACTGTATGTTCTTCGCCCGGTTTAAGAGTACCCAGCAATGCAGTAGAACTGCCGGTACTGAGAGGATCCATGACAACCACCCTGGCAATAGCATCATCCGCGGTCAATTCTCCCACATTGCGATAAGTCACCACTATTTGGCTTTCTCCACCGGCAACCAGCTCTCCATTGACATCAACGACTTCAAATTCTGCTGTCTTTTCCACATGGATCGGTATTTGCAGAGTTATATTCGAATTATTATAATAGGTAGCATGATCCATATCAGGTAGACCTAGCTGAATAGTCCGGCCACCTGTCATACGGACATCCTTCTGATACTCATAACTTACAGGGAGAAAAAGTATATAGTCTCCTGCTGGAGCATTATCCGAAATTTCAATTGTGAATGTCATAGGATGCGAGGGTAAATCTCCGGGACCCAGTTTTTCCAGGGTCTGGCCACTGGTCGAAGAATCAATCTCTATATAATCAGTGGGGGAAACGAGACTTGTCTTTATACCGTAAGCAGTTGTGCGTTTTGTTTCATATTCCAGCTCTTTCATGGCAAGGGCTTGTTTGGCCTTATCACCCTTCACATCTGTGACGGATTTCAAGCCATGCAAAATACCCCTGTTAGAGAGAATAACATTGACATTGGCTGTTTCACCCCGATCAAAATAAGTGTCCCCTACTACTGAAGCATGAATTTCCGGTTCACCATACCCCCGGTAATAATTTGTAGTATATTCATAAGTTGGGGGAATGTACTCTTTCGATTGGGCCGTAGTTACACCAATAAATAGAGTTGCAAGCAGTATTACTGAGACCAGGGACAGAAAGACCATTTGTTTTCTGAAATTATTTGTATTGTATTGGGTTCTACTCATGTGATATCAGCCCCTGTTTGAAGATTATTTGCAGATGAATTCAGATTATGCCCTGCTTTTTTTGCCCTGTGTTTCTCCCTCCATTTG
>JASMTL010000130.1:0-11794 GCA_041694315.1 Methanosarcinaceae archaeon
AAAATGACGTCTGCCGAACTCTATGAATATGTAAAGGAGAACTATCCGGAAAATCCCGATGCGGGCCTGGGAAAGAAAAAACTGGTAATACGCAGGATCTTAAACCTGGAAAGGGAAAAAATGAATCAGTGAGAGTGCACCTTTCAGAAACCACCGAGCATAGGCTGGATTACCAGTTTATATATTGCAAATCCTAAAAGGAAGATAACTATCAAAACAAGAAGTGCGATCAAAAAGCATTCCCTGTTCAATTTCTCATTTTTATCCTTGCAAAAATGCGTAGCTCTACCCCCGATTAAAGGGTAATACCCAATAATATATCAACCTTCTGAAAAAGAAAAATAGAGGTCTTTTCAGACCTCTTCATCTATCAGGCGGGTGCCGACTCCCATAATCCTGATTCTGGTTTCCATTGGGAAATCCCAGCCTTCCGGCACAATCTCATCCTTTTTGACGTCAATTTCCACATGATCCGGATCCAAACCGGCGTCTTCCATGTATTGCATGACCATGGATTGTCCTGTTTCCCTGGCATATTTTATAGCATCTTTATATTCATAGAAACTCTGTCGCCCTTTTTCGGAAAATACATAGTATTCCCAATCAGGGGCTGCCATGGAAGCAGGCCTGATAAGGAAATCAACCCTTCTTACACCTTTGGCTGCAAGGGCACCTGTGGCATTACCGACATCTGAATATTTTGGCACAATAATCTCGGCATCAATAATACTTCCAAGTATGTCCTTATAAGCAACCACGGGTCCACCGATAAGAACAACCGGGATATCAACCTTAAACTTTGTAGGACAATCTATATCGAATATTTTACGAATCTCCTCTCTGGGAATACCTTCCAGGAAAAAGGAAATCAGGTCGGAGGCCATATTCTTGGCAAAGGTTTCCTTGACATAACTGGCAAATTCATTCCCGGTCCTTTTACACAGGGAACCCAGATATCCAGCACCTACCTCAGCTGCCTCCACATTGCGGACGGTGTAATCTCCCAGTACATGCAAAGCGTCCGTGGGTGTAAAACCAATACACTGCACAAGCCTTTTCTGAATAAGGCTATCCAGAACCCTGGTTGAGGGATACCTGCCCATGCGGCTGCGTAACTCCCGAAGAGAAGTAGGACTACTAGAGATGGAATCAAGCAATTCCTGTTCCAGGTCATTAAGACCCATGGCTTCATATTCAGTACGTGTAAAAAAGGTCGTAGGCTGGAAATTCATGCCGATCAAAGTTTTGGTTGGCATGGGATTGATCTTGAGAAGTTCCAGGAAATCAGGATAGAGGTCGGCTGCCCTGCAAAGTGGAATTACACGTCGCGGTCCGATATTCAACTTACCATCCTTTATCCAAATGTGACTGTCACCACCCATTGCAGATGTTTCCATCTTGATGGCTTTGACACGGGTCTTCCATCCCCCGACAACTGCCCCCATCTCACTCATTTCAGGAACGCCGTCTTTTATAACGGAAATATCGGTACTTGTACCTCCCACATCAATAACAGCACATGAATCATTTCCTGTCAAAAAGGAAGCTCCTACAAGACTTCCCGCAGGTCCCGAGAAAATAGATTCAATCGGCTTTTCCAGTGCACTTTTTATACCGATGACAGAACCATCGCATTTGAGCATGAATATCTTAGGACTGATTCCCCTGGAATTTACATCCTTTTCCACAGTGGACATGAATCTTTCTGTAATGGGCAACAGCTGAGCATTGAAAAAAGCAGTCGTTGCTCTCTCAAAGGCACCCAGGTCCTGAGAAAGCTCGTGTGCGCATACCACTGGAAGACCGGTAGCTTCGCGGATTATCTGCTTGGCCCGGATTTCATGGTCAGGATTACGAATACTGAAAAAGGAAGAGATTGCAAAAGCTGCAACCTTGTCCTTTATTTTTACCGCAAATTCCCTGACTGCTTCCTCATCCAGGGGTTCTTTCTCTCCGCCATTATAGGTATGACCACCGGCAACTTTTACGTAATGTGGAGTCGGAAGTTTTTCCTTGAGATCATAATTTCCGATCAAAAACAAGCCAACGGGGAAACCCGTTCCTTCAAGGATCGTGTTTGTAGAAAGGGTTGTTGATACGGAAACTATCTTTACTTTCTTGAGTTTTTCCTGGTCGAGACCATCAATTGAGTTTTTTATCCCATCCAGGGGATCGGGATATGTTGTAAGTGCTTTATTTGAATCAAGAATACTATCAGTGTCATCATCCAGAAGAACAGAATCAGTATAAGTTCCTCCAGCATCTATTCCCAAACTGTATACCATGCCGGAACACCTCCAATATATTAGCAATCTATATGTACAAATCGGCTAAATTGAGTTATAGATGGTTCCATAAATTCCCGGCTACATAAAGATGACGTATTTCCCTATCAGCGTGAACATTCTAAAAAGGGCGCCTGATTTCGAAAAGGAAAAGGAAAATCATACCGATCCCACTTAAATCCAATCACTGGACAGAAGAGAAACCAGATATGGATGATGCAGATATTGTTGTAGATGAATTTAAGGAAAGAATTGCCCGCATTATATCTGATAAGAGGGCAAAAGAGTGATATTTAAATTCCAGAAGCCAAGCAACAATACAAAAACCAGCATAAGGGCTAGCCAGTCGTTTTTTTTCATTTTTAATTCAAAAAGGGATGTCCTGTAGTTGCCCTGATAACATCTGCTTTCCATTCCCATAGCTATATCATCCATCATCCTGAAGGCCCCCCTGAGCAAAGGTATCGCCAGTGAGACCAATCCTGAAATCCTTTTTTGTCTTCCCAGACCCCTACACAGCTGTGCCTGATACACTTCTTTCAGGAACCTGTTCAAAACAGGAACCAAATGGATGGATAGGGACATCATGGTGGCAATTTCAAACGAAGTCACTCCTAAGATTTTACCCGGCAGAGGACGAAGTAGCCTTTCAATTCCCGTCGTCATGTGAGCAGGAGAAGTCGTAGCCGTCAGGAGGGAGGCAAATTCTATCAAAAGAATAAAACGCCCCACAATCCTCAAGCCCTCAAAAAGGCCTGCTGATGTAGCAGAAAAACCATAAAAATTCATAAAACTATTCCCCGGTACCAGGAATAACTGGAATATAAAAATAAAGATTAAGAAAGGAGCAATTGGACGAACGTTTCGCAGCAGTGCAATCCGCACAGACGAAAGATAGCACAAAACCATGAATAATGCAAATAGCAGGATCAGACCTGTAAGATGCATCCTGAAGATCAAAATACTGATCAGCATCGTAGCTATTAGTTTTGTGCGGGGGTCAAGCTTGTGCAAGAAGGAATCGCCGGGAACAAAACTCAAAAAATAATCAGGCGTCATCCACATCTCCGATTTCTAATCTTTTCAATTGCTTGATTGCACTTTCCACTGTAAACGTAGCCGGGTTCACTGGTAAACCTCTTGCATGCAGCCTCTTCATCAAAGCGGTTATAGGCGGTAGAGGAAGACTATCATCCAAAAGGTACTGCTGTCTTTGGCCATCAAAACAAATTATTCCATCCCGCAGGTAGATAATTCGCGGAGCTACTTCAAGCAGTTTATCAAGATGATGAGAAATAACGATGATTCCTACTCCCATATTCTGCAAGGTCTGTATAATATGAGACAGACGCGTTTTTCCTTTTGTATCAAGCCCTGCAAGAGGTTCATCGAGCACCATATATCTGGGAGACTGGGCAATTATTCCTGCCAAAGACACCAGTTTCTGTTCCCCTCCACTAATCCCGAAGGGAGATACTTCAAGGAGAGATTTATCCAAATCCACTATATTTACTGCCTTGTTCACCTGCCTTTCAATATCCCTTCTATCAAAACCAAAATTTGAAGGACCAAAAGCAATGTCATCATATACAGTTTTTTCAAAAAGTTGTCTGGAAGAATGCTGAAACAGGACACCTACCATTTCCTTTACTTTTTTAGCACGAGATGGATAACCATCAATTTGCACAATACCACTGTCCGGTTCTAGCAGACCAACAAGCAGACGCAACAAGGTTGATTTACCCGTACCTACAGGCCCCGTCAAGCCCACGATTTCACCGGGTTTTATGCACATGGATACATTTTGCAAGACTATATTTTGCCCGTATGAAAAATTCAATTTCTTGACTTCAATTGCCAGATAGATTCCTCCAGTGTATTAACATCAGGGTTTGAAAAATCGATCTCCTTCAGACCATTCTCCTGCAGCCACAGGGCAAGTTCAGTTAGAGGAGGAATTGAAATACCGGGGTTTGACACAGCAGAGGAATCAAAAAACAAAGAGGATTTGCCATCATAAACAACCCTGCCCTTTTCAAAAGCTATAACCCTTTCAGCAAGATGCACTTCCTCCAGATTGTGAGTGACCATTATTATCGTCTTGCCCTTTTCATGAAGTCTTGCGATTGTTGAAAGCACCTGTTGTTTTGAAAAAGGATCCAGCATGGAGGTTACTTCGTCAAATATCACACATTCAGGCTCCATGACAA
Organism: Methanosarcinaceae archaeon; assembly: GCA_041694315.1. GTDB lineage: Archaea > Halobacteriota > Methanosarcinia > Methanosarcinales > Methanosarcinaceae > Methanohalophilus. Next base: position 4,496 of record JASMTL010000130.1, read on the forward strand.
GGACACCTGCAAGGGCTGCAAGTTGCATCTGTCCTCCACTTAATTCCAGAGGAGATTTACCAGCCAGATGGGATATACCCAGATCAGAAAGAGAACTATCCGTTTTGTTGCGGATTACTGATGCAGGATAGGCCAGGTTCTCAAGACCAAAAGCCACATCTTCCTCTACAGTAGCACCTACGAACTGGGTGAGGGGATTCTGGAAAACCATACCAACTTTCCTGCGTATAGCAGTTAGATTGGAGATAGTAAATGTATCCATATCACACACTTCCACCATACCTTCATCAGGCAGCAGTAAACCATTCAGATGCCTGACAAAGGTGGACTTACCGCTACCATTACCGCCTACTACGGCAATGAGTTCACCGCTGTCAACCGACACATTGATGCTGTCAAGAATACGTTGATTTTCCTTGAAACCAAAACTTAGATCCTTAATCTCTATCATACCAAAGATTCCGTCTTGAGATATCGATAAATGAGGGTCGCAGCTGCAATCTTAATAGCAGCTCCCGGGATAAATGGAGCAACACCCAATGCAAATGTTTCCTGTACTCCTAGGGATGCCACATACATCAACTGGAAATAGCCGGGAATGTAGATGGCGATCATACCGGCAAGGAATATGGCAACCATACCAGCAATGGACCTGTACTGGAATTTTTCAAAGAGGAAACCAATTACAAGAGCTGCCAGAATGAAACCTATGATATAGCCCCCTGTGGGACCAACCAGCACACCGAGTCCGGAACTGCCCCCTGAAAACACAGGTAACCCTACAATACCGAGTAAAACATAGATGAACATACTTAGCATACCCCATCGAGCACCCAGTACCGCCCCTGCAAGAATTACAAATAATGTCTGCAGGGTAACAGGTACCAAACCCACCGGAATACTGATGTAAGCACCTACGGCGGTCATGGAAGCAAAAAGGGCTGCATAGACCATTTTCCTGACTGGGGGATCGGATAAATCATTGCTGTTAACCATGTGCTCTCAATGGTTAACAATATTTTTAAATTTTACCCTGAAAAGTAATCACATTAAAAAAAAAGAAGGTGATAGAAACCACCTTATCTTACATATCCATGTCCATATCAGGCATTTCGGGGGATGCCTGGTTGGAGTGAGGGGATGCCGCAACAACGTCATCAATTCTGAGAACCATGACAGCTGCTTCGGTTCCGGCATTAATTGCCTGTGTCTTGGCACGTAGTGGTTCGATTACATTGCTCTCCCACATGTCAACAACCTCGCCGGTGTATACATTAAGCCCCATTCTCTTGTTACCTTCTTCATGTTTGGAACGCAGTTCAACAAGTTTGTTTATTGGGTCATAACCTGAGTTTTCGGCAAGGGTCTCGGGAATTACTTCAAATGCTTCTGCGAATTTGGCAACTGCAAGCTGTTCCCTGCCACTGAGGGAGGATGCATATTCACCAAGACGCATGGAGAGTTCTACTTCCGGAGATCCACCGCCTGCGACGACCTTGCCGTCTTCCAGAGCCACAGCAACTACGTGAAGAGCATCATCCATAGCATGCTGGAGAGAATCTACAACGTGCTGGGTACCACCGTGAAGGATTATTGAAACAGCTTTCTTTTCCCTGCATCCTGTGATATAGGTCATCTTGTTGCCTTTTATATCACGTTCTTCCACAAGGTCTGCAGAACCCAGGTCATTGGCAGTGATTTCATCGATATCCTGAATATTTGTTGCACCAGTAGCTTCACAGATACGATCCAGATCACTCTTCTTGAGTCTCTTGGCGGCATATACGCCGGCCTTTTCAAGATAATATTGTGCAAGGTCATCGATTCCCTTCTGGCAGAAGACAACATTTGCACCGGAATTCAGAATCTTGTCAGTCATCTGTTTGACCATCTTTTCTTCCTGGTCCAAGAACATCTGCATCTGGTCCGGGGAAGATATCTTGATCTCGGCATCCATCTCGGTCTTTTTGAATTCAACCGGGATACTGAGGACAAGAATCTTTGCATCCTCAATCTTTTCGGGCATGTTGGGATGTGTGCGGGCTTTATCGAGAACAAGGCCTTTTACAAGTTTGGACTCACCGACACTTTCGCCAGGCTGTTTCTCTATCTTGATATCACTTACATCTGCAACATAACCATCATCCGTTTCTTCTCCTATGAGAGATACGGCTTCAACGGTAAGCTCTGCAAGCATATCCTTGTGAGATTCTGCACCTTTGCCGGTGATTGCGGTTTTTGCCACTTTTATGAGGGCTTCAGTATCGTCACGGGAAATATCTATACTAATACCATTTACAATTTCAACTGCCCTTTTGGCAGCCTGCCTGTAACCTGTTGCAATAATTGTGGGGTGTACACCTTTCTTGAGAAGTTCCTCTGCCTTGGAAAGGAATTCACCGGCCAGTACGGCTGCTGTTGTCGTACCGTCTCCGACTTCATCATCCTGGGTCTTGGCCACCTCAACGATCATTTTGGCCGTGGGGTGTTCAATGTCCATTTCCTTGAGAATGGTTGCACCATCATTGGTGATTACCACATCACCCATTGAATCCACTAGCATCTTGTCCATGCCCTTGGGACCAAGGGTAGTACGGACTGCGTTGGCAACTGCCTTGCCCGCCATGATGTTATTGCTCTGGGCATCCCTGCCCCTTGTTACCTGACTTCCGTCTGCTAAAATGTATATCGGCTGTCCTGCCAAACTTTGACCTCCTTATATAATTATGATCCAGTAAATTGCATCACGAAAAGAGCACTATGTACTCTCAACCTGTTCGTTCTAGATGATTGAACTTCTATATAAACGTTGCCTGAATGAGTGAGAAAAAGGATAGAACATTACAGCAGGTAGACACAGATAATTAGTATCATATAAAAAAGGAGGGGTCAATAATCTAAAAAATTGCTTTACAGCAAAAGCCATCGAAGCCCATAAAATTCCTTGTCAACTGCAAATGATTCAGTCCTTCATTCCCTGCGAATAAACTGTTTCCACAACCTCGAGATTTTGTACAGTAACGGTAATTGTGGCAGTATCAATAACATCAGGGTCTTTTGCAGAAATAAGATCGAACTCATAGGTAAATGACCAGCAATTGGAACAGTCTAGTTTTTCAGAACCAAGAATGACCGGTTCTGTGACATTATAGTTCACATAATTTTCATTGTTGAAAACATAGGTCTCTGCAATATCCTTACTTTCCTCCAGAAGACTCTCATTCGTTCCTTCCACCGAAGTATCTTGGTTTACACAACCTGCAAACGATACAGTAAAAACTAATAACAAAATCAAGATCAATTTTTTGGCCATAATGAGGAATAGGAGATATAAAATAATATATTTATCGACTAGAATATCATTAGAAATGACAAAAATAAAAACAGATACTCATAAGAGGCACCACCGCGAGGTTCTAACAGGCTCCACACGGAAAAGTGCCTCCGAAAAGCACAATGTACGTCCCGACTGAGACTTGAACTCAGGTCTAAGGCTCCGCAGGCCCCAAGGATATCCGCTACCCTACCGGGACACTCATTGACTTGGATTCCTAATTATCTTCTCGAATATAAATGTTTGGTGGTAAAGCATTAAACCACCAACAAAAGTTAAATCCATCAAGCATGTGATTGATAGAACATGACAATGACTATAGGCCTTGCAGGAAAGCCAAATGCAGGCAAATCAACATTCTTCAAAGCCGCAACCATGGCAGAGGTGGATATCGCCAATTACCCCTTCACCACCATTGATGCCAATCGCGGGATTACCTATGTTCGCACCACCTGCCCGTGCATCGAGCGTGACAAGAGATGTGGTAACTGTGAAGACGGGATACGTTTTGTACCAATCGAGATCATCGATGTGGCCGGTCTTGTACCCGATGCCCACCAGGGCCGCGGGCTGGGAAATGCCTTTCTGGATGAACTGAGCCAGGCCCAGGCAATCATTCACGTAATTGACGCCTCTGGTGCCACAGATATTGAGGGAAATCCGGGCGATATCGGCAGCCATGATCCCCTGGATGATATAGATTTCCTTAACCGGGAAATAACCATGTGGATGAAAGGCATCCTGTGTCGCAACTGGGAACGCCTGGCACGCAAAATAAAAGCAGAGAATCTAAAGGTGGAGGAGGCAATCGCAAACCAGCTCATGGGTGCCGGGGTCTGCGAAGAACACGTGAACGTAGCAATAGACCAGCTGGGCAAACGCGAATATATCAAATGGGAAGATGAAGATATGCACCAGCTCTGCGAGTACATCAGGCTGCTCAGCAAACCAGTCATCATTGCCGCGAACAAGCTTGATGTAGCCCCGCCGCAAAATGTCGAGAATCTTGAAAAACTTGAGATGATAGTCGTACCCACAAGTGCAGCCGCTGAACTGGCTATTCGCAGTGCTGCCAGTACCGGAGCAATTGATTACAAACCCGGTGACGAAGATTTTAGTATCGAAGAAGGTGACCTGAGTGAAAAACAGATAAAGGGACTGGAAAAACTTAAAAGTTTCATGGTATCCCGCAAACCCCATGGATGTGGAGTACAGGAATGCATCAACCGGGCAGTTTTTGACCAGCTCAACCTCATTGTTGTCTACCCTGTAGAAGATGAAGGACACTGGACAGACAAGAAAGGTCGCATGCTTCCTGATGCTTATCTGGTCAAAAAGGGATCCACTGCACATGAACTTGCATACAGGGTGCATACTGACATCGGGGAACGTTTCCTCTATGCTGTAGACGGGCGCAGCCGCATGAGACTTGGAGACAAATACGAACTCAAGGACGGAGATGTTATAAAGATCGTCTCAACCGCCAAATGACATCTCAGAAGGAGGGTTTTGGATTGCTGCATAAATTATACGAAAAACGTCTCCTGAAAAAGATACAGCAGGGACAGCAAAATCCACCTTCCTCTCTTGCCATAGTCCTGCCTGAAACAGATCTGCTTCAAAGGAATAGTAGCCAAAAAACACTCCTATTCATTAACTGGTGCCAGGAGTTTGGTATCAAGAAAATCTATTTTAATGTGGACATCCTGGATGAAAAACCCCATCTCAAAAATAGAATGGTTTACAGATTAGTCCAGGTTATTGAAAGGATATGCTCCAAACTGCCCCCTAAAACGGGCTATGACGTATATGGGGAAGATGGCAGTACGTTACTCACAAAATCCGGAAAAGACCCCAGTATCATTTTTGTACTGGGATATGGCGGAAAAAAAGAGATTACCTCTTCTGTCAGGACAATCCTCTGTGATGTCGAAAAAGGAAACATAGAACCGGAAGATATTGATGAAAATATTCTGGAATCCCATCTGACAATAGAGGGAGAGCCGGATTTGATAATACGCTCGGGAGGAAGACATCTTTCAGATTTCCTTATATGGCAATCCGTCTATTCAGAACTGTATTTCACAGATATTAACTGGAACCGTTTCAGGAGAATTGATTTTTTACGCATTATCAGGGATTTCCAGAAAAGGAAACGCCGCTATGGAAAATAAGGAAGTGTTTACATGGTAGCCTATGCTGTAATTGTCTGCACCAAATGCCGCTTGCAATGCCAGGTTATAGAAGACCGGGGTCAAAAAACCATAAAATGCCAGAGATGTGGTGCAACATTGCAGTTTCGTAAATTGAGGAAATTCCACAGGACAGAAATACTCGATGAAGCAATAGCGGCGCGAACCGCTCTTCAGGCACAGATACAGGGAGCCGATTCAAAAAAAGTCAGCCGGATTCTATCAGATGCAAGCGTTGATCAGCTACAACCAAGCCCACCTACTCAAAAAAGACCTGCAAATCCTTCTAAATATATCATAAATGCTCTTGAAAACCAGGAAAAAATTCAGATCAGACAGTTATTCCAAATGGCTGAAGAGGCAGGGTTTGAGAGGGAAAAAATCGAAAAAACCCTTGAAAACCTGAAAAATTCGGGAGACATCTACACTCCCGGTAAAGGCTATCTGAAACTTGCCTGACTTAGAACCTGCAAACAGGGTAGCATAAGTTATATTTAGGGAAAATACATAATAAGGTGGTTCAGACAAACCGTTTTCGACCATCCCTTTAATAAAAATCCTGGATTAAGGTATCAAAATGTCCGACAATACACTTGATATAATAGAACTTTTGTTGACGGCCCAGATATTCAACCAGAACCAAGTATTGGATGTCAGCGATCTTCCAAAACCCATAAGGAAACACTACTGGAAAAAAGAGGCCAAAGGAGTACCACGACCAATTCATGTATCTCTTACTGATGTGAATAAACTGTATGGAGAAGGTGAGACCAGAAAAGCGTTAAAGGGCCTTCCCTTCGTAGAAATCGATGAAGTTGGTTACAAGATCAAACTAACTTCTCTTGACATGGCCATTAATTGGTTCGAAAAACAGGACACATCCAGGCGTATCGAAGAAAACCCTGCACTGGCCTATTACTTTGAGAAAGCTGAAAAAGAAGGAGTCAGCTACAGTAAAGCACGGGACAGCACCAAACCCAAGGAAGTTGACAGGGAATGGATAGAGTCCCTCAAAGCCGAGGTAATGGAAGAAGAAGGCGGAGAAGACATGCTCAAACTGGCACAACTCCTGGCCCCGGAAGACATACAGCAGGGGATGTCCGAACTAATCCTCACAAAAAAACAGGAAGCCGAAGTTGACAAGATAATCAAAGCCATCAAGTTTCGGGATTACCTGAAGGAAATAGGGCTGTACGATGTGGGCAAGGTATTGCTGGTCGGACCTCCGGGTACCGGGAAAACATCGGTTGCAAGAGCACTATCCGAAATGTTATCCATTCCTTTTGTTGAAGTAAAATTATCCATGATTACCGACCAGTATCTTGGTGAAACCGCAAAGAACATTGACAGGGTATTTGAACTGGCAAAAAAACTCAATCCCTGCATTCTTTTTGTGGATGAATTCGACTTTATTGCAAAAACCCGGACCTCGGATGAACATGCGGCCCTGAAAAGAGCTGTCAACACACTTCTCAAGGCAATAGATGAAATAAGTCTCACAAGGGACGGAGTACTCCTGATCGCTGCTACCAACCATCCTCACATGCTGGATTCAGCTGCATGGAGGAGATTTGATGAAATACTTGAATTCCCCCTTCCGGATTATGATATGAGGAAAAATATTCTTGACATTGTCACAAGACATATCAAGGGAAACTTTGACACTGCAGCAATTGCCGAAATTACAGAAGGCTATAGTGGCTCCGACCTGAGAGTGGTAATCCGGGAGGGTGTTCTGGATGCCCTGCTTGAGGAGCGTCGGGAACTCAGTAA
>JASMTL010000131.1:0-3161 GCA_041694315.1 Methanosarcinaceae archaeon
AATGGCACTTAACGTCATAAAAGAGTTGAACAACAACCACGGTACTAAAGCCAGTATAGGTGCGCTTCGTGGCCACTGCAATGTTGCAGGATTCAACATGCTTGCATCCTATCTCTACGGTTATCCCTTCGGTCTTGATTTCACACGCGGCTACCCCAGATACAACCCCGGTGAAACCACCTGTGTGGATATTCTCAGGGAAAAGGACACGGATGCGGCAATGGTTGTAGGTGCCGACCTTATGGCACATACTCCGGCAGACTGTGCATCCTATCTTGCAGAAATTCCAATGGTATGCATAGACATTGCTCCAGGCCCAACACCAACTGCAGCTGATGTAATACTGCCTGGTGTAATTGATGCCATGGAATGTGACGGTACATTCTACAGGCTGGACAACGTGTCTGTCTATTTCAAACCCTTTACTTCCTCTCCCTTTGACTTCACAGAAAGCAATGAGGATACCCTCAAACAACTCTTTGCGAAGATAAAGGAAATGAAGAGTTAAGCATGAGTAAAGCAGACTGGCACTTCGATAAGAAACCGGATACAGAGATTACGTGGAAAGAGGAGGAGCGGGATACTACCGCTCCTTATATTCCCATCCAGTGTATCGAAGTGAAAGGAGATGCTTCTCCAAAAGAGATCAGTGTAGATGTTGTTATTGAGAAAATGTATGAAGTATTCCTCAATGGCAACTTCATATCTTCTTTTTTGGCAAGCCCCCGACAACTTAAGGAAATGGCTGCAGGTCACCTCATATGTGAAGGACATATTGAAAATATTGACCAGATCATTTCTATTGTTATAGATAAAAATAAGTTGTTCTGCAAAACAAAACCATCATCCTTAGATAAGACCACTCCTAACCCTGAAATGAAGGTCAAAAGCAGTACCCTGTTCGATCTTATCGACTACATTTTTGAAAAGGGCAAGATCTGGAGGCGTACCGGTGGTGCCCATTCGACTGTAATCGCAACCTCTGAAGGAGAAATCCTCACATTTTGTGAGGATGTCAGCCGGGCATCAGCAGTTGATAAAGCAATCGGTAAAGCTGCAATGGGGGGTGTGGAACTTGATAACTGCATAATGGCAACTTCTGGCAGATTGTCCGTTACAATGGTAGGAAAAGGCGTCAATGCCAGAATTCCCCTCATGGTAAGTAAAGCTGCACCAATGGATAAGGGAATCAGGCTCGCAAGACAAAATAATATGACGCTTGTGGGATTTGCACGCAGGCCAAATCTCTATATTTATTCCAATCCTGAGCGATTGATCTAAGGATAATATTTACTGAACAAAAGATATCTTTGTACCACAATTTCTGTGAAGCTGCTTTGTCCCGCCAGCCTGGCTAACTATTCTTAACATTGTTGGTGCATCATCAATTCTTGTACCCATTACAGCAGTAAAGCCTTCCTCAAAGAAAGGTTCTGGATACAGGGGAGTAGTAGGTCCAAGCAGAATCGCGTTAGATGCCTGGCTTACTGATTCCATCAAAGGACCAAGGGAGTTGTTCAAAAGAGTTGTACCTGTGATTATAGCAACATCTGATGATGCTATTGTTTCTTTCAGCTCTTCCTCGGGTACAATGGTTATCCTTTCATCTTTTATTGGCCTTTTTTCCGCCACATAAAGGGTTGAGGCTTTTTTTAGTATACCGGGAATCATGGGGGCAAAATGGCCCACCATTGCTACCCTGTCATTATTTTTAATAATATCCAATACACTGGTATCTGACGATTCGTAAGAAGAAATCTCTTCCCCGGTCTTTTTGATGAAAGCATTGAGTGCACTGGTCGCAACTGTTCGTTTTAGGGAATTGGATGATTTACCCATCTCAAGAACCCGGGGCAAAGGGTTATTATGAATTTTACCTGCGGATGAAAGGATTTCACAATGGGCTGATTGAGGAATCTGAGTTGCAGCAACACCGCCGTGGATACCAATTCTGGCACCACTGTAAACCACTCCCAGAGATATTTCATCTACAATGCTTTCAGGAAAAGTATCAGCATTTTCTTTAGCAAGCCTGTCAATCAATCCGGTTAGTATATCACCCATTGGAACACCTCAAATTCTTTCAATTCTGGTGGTCAGATCAAGAGGTTGAGCATAATAAGGTGCAGTGGAGACAATAATATCCACATAAGGAGCATATTGCGGAATCTCATCCGATTTAATACCACCCACAGCAATCTCAAGTACCGGATTTATTGTTTTAAGTTTGTTAACAAGCACAGCCATTTCTTCGGGAGAATAATGATCAAGTAACAGGACATCGGCAATTTCAGCGTATTTGAGTGCTTCGTCATTATCACGTGGTTCTATTTCTATTTTTTTCACTGCCTTGAGATTCTCAAAAGAATCTGCCACATCCAGATGGTTCTGTGTCACAAGAATGGAATCACTCAAGGAATTACGGTGGTGAGTTCCTCCGGCTACTTTTACTGCCTTTAATTCGTATTTCCTGAATCCCGGATGGGTTTTGCGACTTGTGGCAATCATTATATCGGGATTTTCTTTTCTTGCAGCCTCTACGAAATTATGAGTCCGCGCTGCAATCGCACATACTATTGAAAGGAAAGTCTGGGAAATACGCCAGAGTTTGAACAATATTCTGAGGTTTCCTTGTGCGGAGAATATTACAGCCCCTCCTTCGAAATATTCCCCGTTCTCAACCCTGTAGGTCACATCCAGTCCTTTGTTTTTGTAGAATTGTTCCAGGTCATCAGCACATGCTCCAATTCCCTCATCCCGTGACAGAATGTTCAGGGTACCTTCACCATTTATCTGAAGCAATTCTGTGGTTTCATCCCCGTAAGGACAGTCTTCCTGCAAGTAATGTTCAAAATTCTCTATCATACTAAACCAACCTTTAATTTACGCCAGCCTTTCAAATCCTAAGTGTATAAAAGTTCCTGGACATCCCTCATTTTGCCAGCTGCATAGAATATAACACTTTCCGAATAGACTTAAAGGTTTGGAGACTACCGATAAATGCTGCATGCAACGATTTTTAAGAGAGGTAACGTCTATTCGGCCAGTGTTTTTCCGACAGAGACAATCGGCTATTTCCTATGCGTTATGTACATGCATACATATCAATAAAAAGCTATCGATCTAAAACCCGACAGTTTGATATTGTGATAAATTAATTT
>JASMTL010000132.1:0-3278 GCA_041694315.1 Methanosarcinaceae archaeon
TGACACCGGCTATGCTTCTGTGGTGAGCAGGACAGGAATCCTGATGTCTCACCCCACTGAAAAGGAATGGATCGGTCATAAATCATTGAACTCATTTGACATACCAAACATACAGAAATTGAAAGTGGATGTATTTTATGGAAAAAGTGGGCATATCGAGACCCTCGATCCCATTACCGGAAAAGAAGTAACTATTTTCTATGAACCTGTAGAAACAGGCAAATTCTCATTTTTGCTGATAGTCCCCAATGAAGAAATGCTTGCAGGAGTAACTACACTCCAAAAACAACTTGCAGGCATTTCCTTTATAGCAATTTGTTTCATGGGGGGAGGGGCACTATTAATAGCCCTCTCTATAACAAAGCCAATAAAACGAATAGTTGGCAATTTCAATAAGATATCGGATGAAGCGATCCGGGGGAAACTGGACACACGGGCAAATACAGATGTAGACATTGATTTCCGGAATATTCCGGAAGAGTTAAACAGCATACTTGATGCCCTTGAAGAATCAAATGCTTCGATCCAGGAAATAATAGAAGTTATAAACAGCAGCCCGGTAATTGTTTTCAAATGGAAAGCTACACCCAGCTGGCCGGTAGAACTGGTGTCCGATAACATCAATTTGCTGGGATACTCAGCAGAAGAATTTAATTCAGGCCATATGTGGTATGGCGACATCGTACATCCACAAGACCTCGATAGGGTTCAGCAAAATCTGTATAAACAGATGGCAGAAGGGCAGAATGATTTCACACAGGAGTATCGTGTAGTCACCAAATCAGGAGAGGTCAGATGGGTTGATGAAAGGACACTCATCAAGAGAGATACAAAAGGTAACATAAAATATCTGCAGGGAATCATTCTTGACATCACTGAAAAGAAGGAAGCTGAAAAAGCAATTGTAGAAGCAAAAATGATCGCAGAAGCGGCAAACCAGGCCAAGAGCCAGTTTCTGGCTAATATGAGCCATGAATTGCGCACACCCCTTAACTCTATAATCGGTTTCTCAGATGTGCTGTTGGAGGGAACTTTTGGGAAACTAAATGAAAAGCAAAAAAAATATGCTCATAATATAAACACCAGTGGGAGGCATCTCCTCGGAATTATCAATGATATACTGGATATTTCCAAAATTGAAGCTGGGAAAATGGAATTAAAACCTGAACAATTCGAACTCGAAGAAATAATTTCCGAATTGAAAAATACACTGGAACCTCTGGTCAAAAAGAAACAGTTAATTTTGGATGTGGATACCAATCAGGAATATCCTGTTTATGCGGACAAGCTGAAGATCAAACAGGTGCTGTATAATTTATTTAGCAATGCAATCAAGTTTACACCTGAAAAAGGAAAGATTGCAATTGACATTGATTACGGGGATGAAGATATCACTATTAGTGTATCTGATAGTGGGATTGGTATTCCTCCCGAAGAACAGGACAAAATTTTCGAATCCTTCAGACAACTTGATTCAAATTCCAACCGGCAATACCAGGGCACAGGTTTGGGATTGGCTCTGGTAAAGAAGATTATAGAGATGCACGGTGGTCAGATATGGGTTGAAAGTGAAGTCGGAAAGGGGTCCACCTTCAAGTTCACCCTTCCCCGGCAAAATGACATTTAAGCGGCTAAACCCATACCTGTTGCAACTATCAGCAGTCCTCCCAGTATTATAAACTGGCCATCTGCCATTAAGTCGCACAGTGAATTATTTCCTGTGATCCTCCCAAAGAAAATAATATAGCAGAGTGCATAAATAACCCCTGCTGCCAGCACTAACAAAGATGCAATACCCAGCTGTTGCATACCCGTATTTATCATGAAATAACCTGATGCCAGTGTAAGACAGATTAATAATATGCGGGTTTTTTCTGCACCAAGCAGCACTGGTATGGTGTCAACTCCTGAAATACTGTCACCTTCGATGTCTCTCATATCAAAAATTACAGTATTGACAAATACCAGTGAGAAAAAGTAAATGAACGTTACAGATACCAGATCTCCCATTGGCTGTCCATATACCAGTGAGGGGAGAAAGGCAGGAGTTGATGCCCATGCCGTTGCGATTACCAGATTTTTTACAGATGGTATTTCCTTGAGACGACGATAACGAAAACCTGAAGGAAGCCATGCAAAACTGTACAGTAAGCCACTGACAAGAGGTATGGCAGTAACAAGAAGAGCTTTTAATCCGTAGGGATAAGCAAGCAGGAAAGCAAAAATATAAGCAAGAATTGAAGATAGGAACAAGAACTTTTCATATTTCTTGGTAAAAGAATAACGTTGTGAGTGGTTTATGGAATCTTCATCCTCGTCTGCTTTACGATCAATATTATAGACAGAATATGTGACAAAAAACATTATAGCCATCGTCTGCCAGGATAGGTCAAGACCCTGTAACTGACAGGCCATATATGCCATTACAGCTCCGGCTATCGAAAGATAAACCGAACTGTAGGTAAGGAAATCAAGAATTCTTTTGACAACTGTACCATCTAGATTCACTCTGTATGCAAGAGATTTATATTCACCCATGCATGCAATGTTTATAATAGAGGTAAACGTTAGTTACGGTTCTTAATATTCATCGATTTGATTAATATTAGCCATAATAATATATGTATACTTCTCAGCTTATATTGCATATTACAGGTCAAACTTCATCCGGGAGATTTACATTATGTAAACTTCCGGAGGTCCCTTCAAAAACGACAGGTGTGTAGAAAACATGCTAAAAGAAGACCCCAGAATTTTGATAATCGATGACGAACCCGATATAATCGAATTGCTGGAAATTTTTCTTGAAAATTTCAAGACAATCTCATCCCTTTCTCCATTAGAGGGACTTGAGATTGCAAAAAATGAACATCCTGATCTAATTATACTTGACGTTATGATGCCTCAGATGAATGGTTATGAGCTATGCAGGGAGATTAAGCAGAATTCCTCTACACAAAACATTCCGGTTTTTATGTACTCAGCTCTTTCTGATAGTTCTGATATTAAAAAAGGACTACAGGCCGGGGCAGATGAATACCTGATAAAACCAATCCATCCCTGTGAACTTGAAACAAAGGTGCAGGAGACTCTGCTTAAAAAAAAAGCATTTGAATGTAAGGATCCTGCCAACAGGCCTATATTACAAAGGTAATACAGTTAAGTCAAATTCAATTCAACTGCATCGTGCAGATAGTACTCAAACAAATTTTCACCCCATTTGATGGCATTTTCATCATAACTAAAAAGATCTGTTGTAGTATCATATGTAATTCCAT
>JASMTL010000133.1:0-5455 GCA_041694315.1 Methanosarcinaceae archaeon
AATTATATATATATATATATATATTTAAACTTTTGAGTGAATACCTTTTTACTATCATTTTTTCTTTTCAATAATCTCTACTGTATCCCTGTCATAGTACAGCTTCTTTTCGAATATTGCTATTGAAGGTGGTTTTATGGAAGGCCTGGCATCAGTTGTGAGGAAAAGATATCCTATGACATGAGTGTAGTATTCAAGGTAGCCTTTTATTATACGGTTAAGTCCCTCGATTCTCCTTCCTGCAATAAGGATTACGAACCATTGAAGGATAAAACAGACTCCTGTAAATATCCCATATATATAGAGTACGATTCCTATAAGAATGGAATAGATGATCCTGAAAAACAATTCCAGTCTGCTGGCTTTCTTCTCATAAGAGAAGAGCTGTTTCATATTTGAATTATGGATAACCATACTACATCTATCCTCAATTCTCCCTATATACAATATAATTAAATTTTATAAATAACTATTGTATTATAATATAGTTGAAGATATAATTAAATGTAGCTGATAATTGATATCCAGAGATGAAATATAATTTGAAATAAAAAAGGAGCGGGAGATTTACTCTTCAGAAGTTTCTCCCTCTTCACCGCCACCGAGAATTTCATCGATGGTTTTGTCTCCGTATCCAACAACTTTTGTGTTGATCTGGACAATATCCGGAGCTATTTCCCTCCCTCTGAAGATCTTACGGCGGCGCATTCCTTTGTCTTTTGCCTTATATCCGACACCTTCGGCTACGAGTAACCTCTGCCTTTTGGGACCGGGTACGTTCTTGCGCATGACAAAACCGCTTCTGTCACTTCCTCCGGTTATCTGGATGGTGTAACCGGGAAGACCGACTACTGTTCCTTCTACAGTTTCGCCTATTGCTTTTCCTATGAACTTATTTGCCTCGGCACCACTCACATCGAACTGGTATGCTTTGGCTTTTGGATCTGATACGACAATTTTGAAATCTACCATTATTTACCTCCAACATCAATTAATATTATTACTTAGCCCAGAACGGATTATCCCTGCGTTTTATTTCAAGGAAAGCATCGAGGGTTTCCATTTCATCTGCCGAAAGTGAGTCAAGTATTTCCGTTTCAAGCACCTTTGCATGCTTTTCGGGAATATTTGAGTAAAGTACATCACCTTCTTTGATCTGTCGGCCTACTGTAGGTCCATCAATAGCCATTGCAACTTCCATCCCTGCACTAGCCTCCTTGATGTTTTCTCCTTCTAGTTGAAGTCCTTTGATTGTACCTACAACTCTACCACTGTTATCTGTAACACCTATGTTAGTTTTGACTTTCCCACCTGTGATTCTTACACCAACAACAGCAGGTTTGCTTTGTCTGAACGTACATCCTGGAAGAAGCAGGAATCTTGCAGGCTTGACTATAAGCTGGGATATTGTTTTTTCGGATTTCTCCTTCTTTTCTTTGACCCAGTCTTTGTAATCATCAATAAGCCTGTAAATAACGTCATTCTGGAATACTTTAAGATCGGCGCCCTTTGCTTTCTCTTTTGCATCAGGTAACATCTTTACATTAAAGCCAATAAGAACTGCATTAAAAGGATCTTCGATAGCCGAAACCTCGATAATATCCCTCTGGGATATGTCTCCCACTTCGGCTTTTCTGATGGGTATATCCTCCTTTTGGAGTTCATTAACTAGTGCTTCCAGTGATCCGATGGTATCTGCTTTGAGAGTCACACCTGTGGTACCTGTACTGATCTGTACCTCGTCAAGTTCCTCTTGAACCTCTTTAACAATCGTTTCAATGTTTTCCGGGTTGGCTGCCCTTACAGTGGCTCCTGACAGGGCATCATCAAGATTTGGCGCAGATATCTTTACACCGATAGCAGCCGTAACTGATTCTACATTCTGGAACTTTTCCTCGGCGGATATTTGCCCCATTGGATTTGGTTTTAGCAAAGCCCTTACTTTGGTCTGAATGGGCTCTCCAAGACTTCCAACTACAATCGTATCCCCTTTTTTGAGGGTTCCGTCATAGAGAATAATATCGATGGTAGTCCCCAATCCCTTTTCTTCCTTTACTTCAAGTATTGTTCCTTCACCAGGTCCACTTGCGTTATAATGAAGATTGGATTCGAGGAATTTCTGGGCCAGCCCGAGTAATACCATAAGCAGGTCTGGTATACCTTCGCCGGTAATCGCGCTTATTGGTATTATTCCTATATTTCTCTGGAAGTCAGAAACACGGTCATAACGTTCAGAATTAAAACCACTGTTATATAGTTCCCCGACAATTTCATAGAACTTATTATCAAGATCTGTTCTTACACGTTCGCTTTGTTTGTTGTAAGTTTCCAGAAAACTAGCGCCTTCATGTGGTTGCCATCCATGTATCCTGTCGATCTTATTTGCAACAACCACAAAAGGAGTTTTGAACCGTTTGAGTATTTGCAGACTTTCTTTTGTCTGGGGCATGAAGCCCTCGTTGATGTCTACAATTACCACTGCCAGGTCTGCAAGTGCTCCTCCTCTGCTACGCAGGGATGTGAATGCATGATGTCCCGGTGTATCTATGAATAAAAGGCCGGGTACGATGAAATTGTTCTTCATCCCGGAAGCACCACTACGTTCTATTATGGAATCGATCGTTACTTCCGTTGCACCGATATGCTGGGTGATCGCACCGGCTTCTCCTGCAGCCACAGAACTACCACGTATCCTGTCTAACAGTGTGGTCTTACCGTGATCCACATGTCCCATAACGCATACAATGGGTGTCCTGAGATTTTCGTTATCGGTAATATGCATCCCTTCCTTAAGAAACAGGGGAGTGAGCAAAAGGGTACTCACTCATAGAGCCATTCTTCGTCTATACGGGAATATTCGTTTGTTTCAGCATCCTTGAAATGGATGTTGATTTCTTTTTCAGCCGATTCGACTGAATCGGATGCATGTACCACATTTCTGCCGGTCTCAAGAGCAAAATCGCCCCGGATTGTACCGGGCATTGCTTCGGATGGATTGGTGGCACCATTGATTGTCCTCATGGATTTTATTGCATCCTTACCCTCAACAATCATTGAAACTGAAGGAGCGGAAGTTACATAGGATATAAGTGAACCGAAAAATGGCTTTTCGCAGTGTTCACTGTAATGTTCCTTTGCATCATTCTCATCGATAACATTCATGCGCATGGCACTTATCTTGAGACCTCTCCTCTCGATTCTTCCTATGATCTCTCCAATAAGTCCCCTCTGGACTCCGTCTGGTTTGATCATAACATATGTGCGTTCCATTGATTAATTCCTCATCAGGCTTTCTTCATGTAGGTTCTGCCCGTTTCGGTCCAGATAGTACGCCTTGGAAGCCTACCCATCTTGTAATTGTTCCTGCATTTAGAGGAGCAGAAATTGTAGGTAGAACCGTCCTTTCTTGCAAAAAGGACACCAGTTCCCGGTACCAGTTTAGTTCCGCAGAAAGAGCATTTCTTGGTTTCCATTGCGCATCACCTTGTTGTAAGTTTCTTTGCCTCTCTGGAAGTCTCCATCAGCATCAGCACATCGCCGATACGAACAGGGCCCATGCAGTTACGGGTGATGATCCTGCCCTTGTCCCGGCCATCCAGTACCCTGCACTGGATCTGGCTTGCTTCGCCATGCATACCGGTGTTGCCGATGACATCTATGACCTCCGCGGCATATCCTAAGTTTTCATCTGCCATGGAGAATTACTCCTTTTTTATGGATAAGTTTATTTCAGGGCACTGACTTTTTCTGCCAGGTCCTCGATAGTCTCTGCGCCCTTACCTGCATCTGTAATTACTACTGCAGCACAGCCAACGCCTATTCCACAGGCAGCTCCGAGTTCTTTCTGCTGTTTTACATAGATGTAAGGTGCATTCTTTTCTTCACAAAGAGGTCCAATGTGAGCTACTACTTCTGCAGGTTCAACATCGTCTGCAATGACTGCCAGTTTTGCAATACCTCTTTCTACAGCCTTTGTAGCTTCGTTAGCTCCTTTTTTTATCCTGCCAGTATCTCTGGCAACTTCTACTGCTTCAAGAGCTTTATCTATTAGTTCATCTGGAACATCAAATTTTGCCATAATTTCTATCTCCTTCGAAATCACGGTTTAATACCGTGGTTTGTCATTATTCATTGTATAGATGCAAACAAAGGCCAATTCTACCATACTGTTTACATTCGTTGGAGTATTTGGTATGAATCGCCACTGGTACATATATAACTTGCGACAATTCGATAGCACTTCTTGAATATGCCTATCGATTATAAAACTTCTGGTATCGATTTAAAAAAGTAAAAGGAAAAATTATTTGATTGGTTCCATAGCCATTGCATAGAAGTTAGATGCATTGGCAGTAATGTCCACCTTGATGATATTTCCATACTCTGTAATGTTGTAGTCCAGACCTGTCTGGCTTGTGTTGGATGCCCTTGTTGTCAGGTTTGTCATCGTGTTTTCTGTGGGGTCGGCATACAGCGCAGTTCTTCTGAAACTCCTATCATCTTCAATAGCCCACTCAACATAATACTGGTCTGCGAACTCATTTTCCAGATCAACAACTTGCTGTATAGGGGCATCTTTACTTGCGAATTGTAGGATCTCATTGAATTTCTGGGCGGATTCTGCATCTCCTTCAATTACATCAATGGCATCCTCAACACTCTGTTTTTCCCCGAGAACCATTGGACTTCCGATAACTGCATATGTCCCTTGGCCCAGAGAAAGAGGCTGGTATCCCTTATATGTTTCAGGAGCAGTATAGTACTGAAATCCCACAACATCTGGGTCGATCTCATGCATTTCTATCCATGAAGAATTATTATATCCTGCTGAATACATTTTGGTTACATTTGCCCCATAAAAATTATTGTAAGCTGAAGTATTCCCTGTAAGATATTGCAGTGGTGTACCTTTCAGGTAGGTGATGTCTATGTATCTGGCTGTCGTAATATTATCTGGAGTTACCTGCAGACCATCCTGAATAGAGTTCAATGTTATCTCTATATGTTTCCCCGGTACACTCTCAAAATCAGCTTTTTGGACATTTTCAGATGTTTGTTCATTATTGTTGGTTGAACCGCCACTGAAAAAGAACATGCCGATTGATCCGACCATTATTACTGCAAGGAATATACCTACATATTTTGTATATTTTTTTTCATCTTTTTTTCTAGGACTCATGAATTCACTCCAAAGTCATCCCTGTTGAATTTAACAACGATAGTCTTTCTAATATATAAATATCTTCGGACTTCATATATTATGGCTTGAGGATGCTGATGTATTGATCTGTTCGTAGGTTCCAAGTATGCAATCCTTTTCGTTCCATTTTATATTCTTAAAAGTTACTCTGCAGGGAATTTCCTTCCCGGTGCTGGAATGTAGCCTGATGTCTGCGCTATAAGGCCGGTTTTGGTTTAATGTTTCCTCTACAGAATCCAGCACATGCCTGTATCT
>JASMTL010000134.1:0-15666 GCA_041694315.1 Methanosarcinaceae archaeon
GGAAACCCTTTGAACCCCTTCCCGGCAGGGTTGATTTTGTACCTTACGATAATTCCCCGGCAATTGCAGATGCCATTGATTCGGATACAGCAGCTGTAATTGTGGAGCCCATCCAGGGAGAGGGTGGTGTCAATGTTCCTTCCTCAAATTTCCTTAAAGAGGTCAGGGAAATCTGTGATGAGACCGGTACCCTGTTAATATTCGATGAGGTCCAAACTGGTTTCGGGCGTACGGGCAAGTGGTTCTGTAAGGATTATTTCAATGTGGCTCCGGATATAATGACAATGGCCAAAGCACTGGGTGGCGGATTTCCCATGGGTGCCATTGCAAGCAGGGGAGATATTGTTTTCCAGAAGGGCCAGCATGCCGCAACCTTTGGTGGAGGTCCCCTTGCCTGTGCAGCAGCCCTGGCATCCATTAATGCAATTGAAAAAGAAGGACTCGTGGAACGCTCCCGCATTATGGGTGAGTATTTCGTGCAGAAACTGGAAGGTTTAAACCGTGAGGATTTCCTGGAAATCCGGGGTAAAGGATTGATGATAGGCGTACGTGTGAAGGACTCATGTACGGAGATGGTAACTGCGGGCCTTGGGAAAGGTGTGCTGCTCAATTGCACAGCAGGCAATATCCTGCGTATGGTGCCTCCTCTTGTCATAACCGAAGAACAGGTAGATTCGGTGGTGGATATAATTGGCAATTTATGAACTGGTAAAACCTGAGATCAGGTCGATAGCTCCCTATGTGCCGGGCAAATCGGTTGCCGAGATCGCTGAAAAATATAATCTGGAACCCGATTCAATCATCAAATTAGGGTCAAATGAAAATCCTCTGGGTCCTTCTCCGGCAGCAGTCAGAGCTCTGCAGGAAGCTGCCGGTAATGTGAATATTTACCCTTCGGCAGATGCCAGAGAACTTGTGGATGCGATCTCTGCTTATGTTGGTATGCCCCAGGCCAATATTGTGGCATCCGGTCCGGGTATGGATGGTTTACTTGACGGCCTGATGAGAATGCTCATATCTGCAGACTCGGAAGTTGTGATTACAACTCCCACCTTTTCCTATTACGAGATATCTGCAACTGCATGTGGTGCACAACCGGTATTTGTGAAACGCAATGAAAAATTTGATGTGGATATTGACAGGGTCATTGCTGCTGTAAATGAGAACACAAAAGTAGTCTTCATTTGTTCCCCAAACAATCCCACGGGTAATATCACTGCTGAAAAAGAACTGCGCAGGTTGCTGGATTCTGTTGAGTGCCTGGTCTTTGTGGATGAGGCCTATGTGGAATTTGCAGACTCAGATATTGTATCTCTTGTAGGGGAATATGATAATCTTGTTGTTGGAAGGACCTTTTCCAAAGCCTTCGGACTGGCAGGTTTAAGACTTGGTTACGGTATAATGCCTGCCTGGCTTAAGGTCGAATACATGAAAGCTGCTACTCCCTTCAATGTAAGTGCACCGGCTGTTGCAGCAGGTATTGCTGCCCTTTCGGACAAAAAGCATCGGGAGGCCAGCCAACAAATGGTAATCGATGGTCGTGATTATTTGAAGGTAAATATGCCTTTCAATGTATATGAATCCCAAGCTAATTTTATGCTTGTGGACGTTGCCCCCCATGGTGCAAAGGATGTATGCGACCACCTGTTGCGCAGGGGAGTAATTGTCAGGGATTGCACTTCATTCCGTGATGCAGGGGATTCCTTTATCAGAGTCACAGTAGGTACAAGAGAACAAAATGAAAGAGTAGTGGAAGGCTTTTCGACCTATTTATGAGAGGCTTTCGATCTCATTTATTTTCATGAGTGGGTAATCCAGTTCTTTGTTGTATTTCATAGATGCCCGGATTCTGATATCTCCGTGAATTACTACCAGATGCACTGTCAACATTTTTCCTTCAAGTTCACAATATCCGAATTCGCCATTTAATTTTTCGGCTATAATGTCCCTGTTTATAGTTACGTTGATCTCTTCAACAAACGGCTGTACAGAAATACTTTCAGCAATGGCTTTTTCCAGGCTATCCACATTTTGCAGGTTAAGGGGTGAACCCGTGAACTGGTGATAGAGGGCTCCCAGTTTGATCCCCGCTTCAAAAGCGGCCATTTGCGCATCATCAGGTCTCTTTTCCATGATTGGTGGGATGGCAGAGTGCTATTTATATTTGTGGATGGGGTACATTTTTACATAGTATCAGGTATAAGGTGGTATGGTTACAAAATAAGGAGTATATTCTATGAGTACACTTGAAAACCTTGAAGGAGCATTTGCCGGTGAGTCCATGGCAAACCGGAAGTATCTGGCCTTTGCAAAAAAAGCTGATGAAGAAGGCTATTCCCAGATAGCGAAACTGTTCAGGGCTGCCGCAGCAGCTGAGACCATTCATGCTCACAACCATCTGGGAATTATGAATGGTATTAAGAGTACTGAGGAAAACCTCAGGGAGGCCATTGAGGGAGAAACCTATGAATTTGAGGAAATGTATCCAGAATTCATAACACAGGCAAAAGAGGAAGGTAACGGTAAGGCTGTCTGGAGTTTTGATGTTGCCAATCAGGTAGAAGCAATTCATGCCGAACTTTACAAAAAAGCCCTTGATAATGCAGGCAACAATGAAGAAGTTGCGTATTACGTATGTGAAGTTTGTGGCAATACTGTAGAAAATGGTGCACCGGACGTATGTCCAATTTGTGGTGCCCCAGCTTCTAAGTTCAAGAAAATTGATTAAAGTGTCCTGTTGATTGGGACATGTTCTTCTATTTTTTATTTATTGCTGCTACCTGTTGGTTAAAGTGCTGTCATTTTATTTGTTCCAATTAATATTTAGGGCATTTATAAATATGTTTATTGTACAAAAAGGACAAAAAACGCTTTCTTTGTAAATTATATTTTACACTAAGGGGTTAGTGTATATACAGAAAAGGTGTGAAAATGGGAAAATGCTCCGATCGGGAGAGAGACCGAATCATTCAAGTGTATAATATGCCCCTAACACTAATAGGGAATACAATAAAGAATCAAATAGAGGGAAATCTTGAGAAACATCTACAACCTCAATGAATTGGTCAAATCCCATTCGTTCCATGTCAAAAGAGGTATAAACAATTCCTTGTGTATAAGGTACGCCTTCAGAATCAATTTGACATGAAGGAGTATTTATTAAAGGATAATTCTTGAGACAAGATTTTGCTACATCTACATAACCCAATTTTGCCAAAATTCTTGCCTGAGTAATCTCTTTCAAACAAGTATTTGTCCCATTGTAATTCTTCAGATCCTCATATGCAGAATTCAAATCAAAGACATATTCTCTTAATATGACTCTTAATAGAAAGAAATCATTGTCCCTTTTGAAGTTGCTTTCAAGAACATGAAGAGCTTCCATCATTTCTTCATTTTCAATATGATTCTTTAGTATAGATTTACAATTAACCATGATTATCCACCTGCTATAATTAAATATATTTCAATAAATAGGATTATAGAGGTAATGTATAGACCGAATTTAATTAGAGCCCATTTCTTTTCATGTTTTACGTGTTTCCCATCGCAAAAATAGTCAAACCGTTCGAATAAGCCATTTAATCTTTTTCTTGACATATTTCCTATAAGACGACCTAAATCATTGGAAGCCCTTACTGTCATCGAAACGAAAGCCTTCCTGAATGAGTAATCTTTTTTTAGGATAGCCTGCTTCAGCCATTCTCCAATAGTTTCACCAAAAAAGATGCCCAATACTGGTATTATAAATGGAATACCAAAATCAAAGAAGGTATAACTAATTACATAAGTTACCAATATAATGAATATAGCTTCTACAACATTCGGGAAATTGTAGTACTTATATTCAGGATGAATGATAGGTAATAGACTATCACCAAAAGCCCATCTGAAAAACCTTTTGTATGAATTTATTTTGCCTTCCCACCATGGATGGATTACTTTTGCATTTGGGACACAAACAAAACGCCTTTTGTATCCTGATATTGCATTAAGACAAAAGTCAATATCTTCCCCTCCGCCTTTTTTTGGGAAAGTGTCTGAAAATCTGACACCGTTTAAGGCTTCTCTTTTGACAAGAATGTTTGCGGTAACTCCCCATGCCATTTCATCATAATATCTAGACAAGGTGAAAAAAGTCAAAATATCACTTGAAAGAATACCCTCTTCAAAAATACCTCTTGGTGGAGGAAATTCTGTCGGACCAATGAAACCAGGAACTTCATTTTTATTGTTACTAATTGCGTTTACATATTGGTGGATAAGGTTCTTATTTGGCACAGTGTCATCATCAAGAAATAATATCCAGTCTGAATCTCCTTTGTCGATACCTACGTTTCGACTGATGGGTGCACCTAAATTATTAGTGTTTTTTATAATAGAGAGTTTTCCACTTTCCATAAACGGGCCAAAAACATCAGATATTTCAATACCTGGGTTATCTGCAATAACAATATAATTCAAGTAGCAATCTTGGGGTTTGTCAAGGGATAATATAGGCAACAAAAAATCTTCATTTAAACGATACGAGGGGATGATAACATCAATCGTAGTCATCTGTTATCCTCCAAAGATGGTTAAAATTCTGTAAACAGAAACAGTAAGTACCAGTTTTACACAATCTCTGGCTTTTTCTAAATAATTCCCTTGATTTCTTAATGTCTTTTGCATTTAATTCAGACGATGTGGAGCCATAAGTTGATTGATCGTTCCAGAAACAGAACTTAATCTCTCCTCTTATAGCTATAGCTTGTCTTTTTTCCAATCCGCAAGAACGCGGATCTAGATATCTGCCATCATGGACAGATGCCATTGCATTCCAGAAACCGATGTGATTGGTTTGTACATTACAATTTTCAACTACTGTTTTTCCAGCCTGGTTTATTTTTGATACATCTTTTTGATCAAACAATAACCAAGGTGCGTTTTTGGAAACAAAACCATCATCAAAAAGAGGATTAAATTTCAACCAATCGATTGAAGATTTATTGCAAAAATCAACCAGATCTCTCAGCACTTCAATATTGAGATTTGCACCTGATATAACCGTATTTATTCCAATTTCAATGTTATCATGTTTTCTTCTATGCAAAGTATTTTTCAGATTATACAAAATCAATTTTTGCTGCTTTTCGTTTAATCCCCGTGTTTTAAGAGCAATCTCCTCAGATATACCATCGATTGAAAAGGTAACTCCAGTTAAACCTGCGTTGAGTAAGCTATTAAGTCTTTTCTCAGATAACAATAGGCCATTTGTAATTATTATTATAGATTCGATGCCTAAATTAGCATAGTAGGAAATGATTAATTCAAGGTCCTTGCGGAGCAGTGGTTCTCCCCCTGAAAAAACCACTCGCTGCACACCCAAATTTTCAAGGCTATTCTTTGGTATGAGAACATTTGAATCAGGTTCATCAAATCGTTTGTTGTTCTGTTGTGATGTCCACTGGCAATATACACAATTACCATTGCATCGATATGTGACATCAATAACAAGGCAGAATTGATTATCAATAAGATTGGAGGATTTTGGAAGCATGTTTATTATTAGTTGATAAAAATTGGCAAATCAGTCTATCTCTTCGTCCAAATGGGTTCTCATCAATCCTTCATCGATGGCTATTTTGGGCTTCCATCCACTTACTTTATTTATTCTTTTGATGCAAGGTCGTCTCCATAAGGGATCGTCTGGTTCTCTGTTATTAAACTCAATTTGATATGCCTTATCCAGTATTTTGGAAATTCTGGATGCTAAGTTTAGTATGGTTACGGGCTCATCGTTACCGATATTTACTACATTAGGAGGTTCTTGTTCAAGAAAATATAATGAAAGGATTGCATCTATAGCATCATCAATCCATAAAAAAGATCGAATTTGTTTCCCGTCTCCAAATATCTGTATTGGTTTTCCTTTACTCATATTGTGGAAAAAGTTAGGAATCACTCTTCCATATCCTCTGTTTTTTTGATCCATCCCTGGACCATATACATTGAAAAGGCGGAAATTCGAAGCATTTCCTCCCTCCATTTTATATTCATTAATAAATTCTTCACCCAATCTTTTTGCTGCAGCATAACAACTTCTTTTTGACAATAAAGTCACTACAGCATCGTCATCTTCTTTTATTCCCTCATTATCAACCAAATCTTCATTAAGATGCCCGTAAACTTCACTTGTAGAAGCAAAAAGGATTCTAGCATTATCCCGTTTTGCAACATCGATCATTTTCTTTGTACCAAATACGTTTGGTTCTAACACTAATGATGGTGTTTTCATGTAAAGCAAAGGAGAAGCAACTGAAGCTAGATGTATTATACCTGATACTTGTGGTATTGCAGATATGTTTATTTTAGAAATATCTTCTGTAATTCTTTTAAATGATTTATCCTGAATATTTTGAGGATAACTAGTTATATTGTTGTCAATGACGATTACAGGTATTTTCAGTTTCAAAAATCTAGTTACCAAACTTTTCCCAATGAAACCGTCTCCTCCAGTTATCAGTATTGGTTTTTTTGATTTCATCTATTATCACTAGCATTAAATCCAAAATAATATCTTATTGTATCAATTAGATTATCCTAACCCAACAAATGATGGCAATCCTCCTAAATACATAATCAGTCTATAGGTAACTGCCATTACATCTGGGGAAATATTACTATTTTTATACAGTAGCATTTTTATTTGCTTCTACTTTCAACCAAAATTTCTCTAGAAACTCCATAACTTTCCCTCTGTTTAATTCTTCATGGCAAAATTGATTTCCATAATTTCTTAAACATCCATAACAACTAGAATTGCCCTCTTTTCCTCCACACGTACATTCTCTCATTTTCGTGTATGTAGTTTTAAAGAGATTGATTATTGAATCCTGATCTTTCGCAATTCTTTTTACATGCCCTGCACCACCAGGCACATTATCAAATATTAGAAGGGCTAATGAATCTGGTTCTCCAATATAGGGATATAAACAGCCATCCAGATCTTGTCTTTCAATATCGAAATAAATGCTTGCACCTTCCAATAAACCATAAAGAACAGAGTACCAAAATCCCATGTCCCAATTTTCGTAATCTTCAAAACTTAATTGTAGTACATCCGTTTTGTATTCATGGCCTAAATGGTACCTCATCAAAGTACCTTCACATTCTCCACCCCAAGTATTTTCATGTGATGTCGGTGCTTTGTCGTTTCCTAAAATAGTGTATCCACATAATGGACAAACTTTAAATCCTTGCCCACCTGCATTATTAACAATCGCTAATTTACCATGATTACCTACCATGGCATTTATATTTAAATGACCTAGACTAACTGATAACTCTTTTTCTTTATTCACTTCACCCGAATAATATGTGCGTGTTGTGTAGGTTTTTTTAGGTTTTTTATTGCCAGGTTTCTTTGGTGGTTTCCTGCTGCTTATGAAGCCAAATTCTGGTACAACGAATGTACCTCTTATACCAGTATCTAGTGGATAACCACATGAATCACATACAGTTAATCCATCATTTGAAGTTGCTAGCACCCGTTGATACCTATGACATTTTTCACAAATTGCATATTGATATTTTGGCCATTCTCTATGAGGTATTTTCTTTAAATATCTACTTTGCCAAAGTTGTCCACCTGCAACGATTTCGCTTCCAGGAGCATATTCTGATAAAGCCATTCTAAGATCTCTACTTAATTCCAATTTATTTCCTGCATCAGAATGACTTATCAACTGAAGCTCTACAACATCTATGGGGAACCCATACCTGGGAATTACGTTATGTGCTGAAAGATAGTTTATCAAAGGGCGTTTTTTAATAGTATTAATCATTCTTAGAAGATAGTCGGATTTTTTTCCTTCACTAATTCTTTTATTTCTAGATGTTGACAATATACCTATATCAGATTCGACTTCTTCTTTTGCTTTTAATAATACACCATTATTTTCATCATAAAGACCTGAAACCCATCCCCAACTATCGAGATTTAATTTTGAATGTAAGTTTTGAGGAACGATTTTTTTAATTGATTCTAACAGATCCTTTGGTTCTGATTCCAGGTATTCCCTTAATTTTTCGGGCCCGTTTTTATTTGGATTAAAAAAGAAGTCTTCTGTCTTTTTGAACATATCTGAATTCATCATCCAGAATTTAGCAAGTGCTGTTGCATAAACATGTCTTTGAACAATGATTTCATTCTCTATTTCAAAATGAGGTGTACTCACCATACCTGAGACCATCTTTATTGGATCTGCAAAATATGTCATATCATGCGAACGCCGTCTGCAAAATGTCAATACAAAAGCTGTAGAATCAGTACGTCTCCCAGCTCTTCCTGCCCTCTGTACATAGTTTGATGCTGAGGGAGGAACGTTTAACAGGAAAACAGATTCTAAATCTCCGACATCAACTCCAAGTTCAAAAGTAGTAGAACAACTAAGGACATTGATATCTCCATTGATAAACCTAGACTGATAATCTGCAGCAGTTTCACTACTTAGCTGAGCAGTATGTTCTTCAGCTTTCATCCTCAATGGTTTCAATTCGGAATACAAATTTTTGTAGTGGTCATCTTCATACATTTCAGAAGGATTACATTTTTCGAGCATTCCATTGCAACGATAGTTTGGACAAATATTTTTCAAATTTAAATGAGTCAGAGTTTTACATTTATTGCAGTAGTACCATTGCAATTGGTCTCCATCTTTAATTTGCCACAATTTATGACTGATTTGGAAACCAGTTCCTTCTGAGTTAAGTGCGGTTTCTATCAAATGTTTGTCCCATATTAGTTTATTCAATCCTTTTTTCCACATATTTGATAGCAATTCAGTACAATTCTCTTCACAATTTGTTGAATTGATTTTATAGTATAATCTTTGAAGAAAATCTAATCTACTATTTAGTCCACCTGAGGGAGTCCAGCCTTTTATGTTTCTATCTTTTGATGAACCCGTATGCCTGAAATATCGTTTTTGATTTTTGGGTTCAAAAAAGGAATCGTAAGGGTCGATAGAATCAGGAAAAGTAATAGCACCGTAATCCCTGAAGTCATTTAATAATATTTGGTATAATGTCCATATTTCATCGTCAGTTAAATTCCATGGGTCTTTTTTTAATGGAGGTGGTGCACACCACTGACTTGGCTTTACTAATTCAAAACCCAGAAATCCCATATGTTCTAAACCATTCTTTCCATCAACATTCATTAATTCATACAACAACCATTTCCAAGCTTCATCTTCCAACTGTTGTAGACTTATTGATGGGAATAAGCTTAGTTCACGTATTTTTTTCTTAAGGGGAATTATAATATCTTCAATTTGCCACTGATTATCAATTATTTTTTGCTTGTTTTCTTCAATAGTTTGTAATATGAGATGCCTTCGCAATATTTTAGAGTATGTTCTGTTTAAGAAGGGGGCAAAAAAAGCTGCATCCTGTCTATTATCTGAAAAAATAAGTAATTGCCTTGAATCTTTTTCCATTATAGATTTTTCAGGCTCATCTTTTATTGTCATCCATTCATTTTCATCATCCTGAGAATCTTCTTCCAAGAAATCAACTGTTGATTCTTTATCAGGTATTTGTTGATATAAAGAAGTAGACAATACACTTGCGATTGCATCTCTGCTTTGCAAAAAGCGAGTTACAACAGAACTCTTAGTATTTGTTTTTGAACAAGCAGGACATTTATGCACCATTCCATTTCTAGAGACAACTTTTGTCAAAGGAATATAATCTGCTTCATTACATTCGCAAAGTGAATTAACGAGATTTATCTTGTCGATTGCTCCACATTTTGGACATAGATAATATTTATCACTTGCTCTATTCTCTATCTCCTCTTCATCTTCATTAATAGGAACTAATTCAAATTCATTATTCATGAGTAAATAATACTCAAGAGAACTTTCATTTTCATAATATGATTTACTCGGCTGTTTGAGGACATTTTTTCCATCATCATTTGACTTTTTACCTACAATGTAGACTGATCCACAATTATGACAATTACCAATTTCAAATACTGGATAATTTATTCCATTTTCTGTTACACATTCCATTCTTTGCAAAAACAATTGTTTTTTTGGATAAAACCCTACAAAAGCCCCTTCCATCGATTTTATGAATAAATGGTATCTAGCTGGTAAAAGAGGTTGATCATTTGGATTATTTCGTGCTTGGTTAGCAATGTCAACTAATGAAACCAAAGTTTCTTCAGAATTACTATTTTTTGAAAATATTTGTTTTGCTGTTTTTGAAAGAACTTCACTATTTTTTTCTTCAATTGTTTCTTGTAAGGAGATTAAATTTCGATCACCTTTTAAAATAAAATAAAGAAATTTCTTATAATCTCCATCTGAATCTGCTTTTGCCTTTTCAATAATCTGTGAAGGCACTTTATGCATCACTGCTGAATTCGCAAGTTGCTCTAATTTATTATCTGAAACATTGGAAAGTATTTCCTGCCATTCAGAATATAATTTTTCATTCGGTACACCCCAACATTTCCCAACAATCCTATCTTCATCAATTGCTTTTACTATATCTTCAGTTTCAAATGGTTCACTGAAAAGACCCGATGCAAATTTAGCAATGTCATCGGGTGTTTCATTCTCATTGCCTAATGTAGCACTTGTAGCAATACATGTTAGGTCATTTGCTCTTGTAGAAATGCGTTCCTTTAATCGCCGAAGTAACATTGCAGTCTCAATACCCTTTGCACCACTGTAGGTATGGGCTTCATCAACAACTATGAATTTCCAGTTATTTGAGAACTCACCATCAAAAAAGACATTGTCTTGAGGCCTTAGAAGCAGATATTCCAACATTGCATAGTTGGTAAGCAAAATATGTGGTGGATTTGCTTTCATTTCTTCCCTTGATATCAATTCATTTTTCAAGGGTTTTTCTTTATACATCTTTTGGAATAGTTCTTCAGCACTTTTTCTTTTTTCCTCTGTTTCTCCCGTATAACGTCCAAATGTTATTTCTGGATAATTTGCCAGCAATTTACGAAAACGTTTTAGTTGATCATTTGCAAGTGCATTCATTGGGTAGAGAAGAAGAGCACGCACTCCAGGATTAAGTGTTCCATGTTTCTTTTGTTCAAACAAGTAGTTTAGTATAGGTATGGTAAACGTTTCGGTTTTTCCACTTCCTGTTCCTGTTGCAACTACAACATTCCTTTGGTGCTTAACAATTTTTTGAATTGCGTTCTGCTGATGTGAATACAATGGTCTATCAATTGGCAATGAGTTGGAATTTAGATTAATGAACTCATCCGATAGTATTCCTTTCTTTACTAGAACATTTAATGTATCTTCTTTTTTAAACGAAGGAGTTGTTTCTAAAATAGGCCCTTTTACAAAATCTTGTGGTTGCAATTTTGATAAGAATTGATTTTGCAAATCAGAGTCACTGAGTTGAAAAATATTTGCAAGGTAAGACGTATATTTATCAGTTATATATTTTGTAGTCTTAATAGGATCAAGTGACATCCATAATTCCTCATAACTTTATGTTTTTAATTTTCTGTTGAATAGATTTCAATGTCGGATCATTTTGAAATGTTTTGTGTTGTATTAATGATCCCAGTTCTCTAGCAATATCATTAAATTCATTAATCTTATTCAAATGTTTTATTATCTGATTGAAATCAATATTTTCTTTATTTAATCTCATCAAAGAAGCAAAGTACATCTTTTTATTTTGATAATTTTCAATAAACATATACGTTAATATTTTTAAAAAAACTTTATTAGAAAATAAATCAAATCTTTGTTGTTTTGCTTTTAACAATAAATGATTGATAATTGTAAAACATTCACTATTTAGTAAATCAGTTTTTGTGAAAAATAAATCATCAAATACATTTATTGCTTCTTCAATTTCTTTGTCAGCCAATATGTTTAATTTGTGTAACCATAAACTTTTGAGATGGTCATTTTTACGATATGCATCTTTTAAGAGACTTATACCATCGATATATCTGGCTTCATCGTAGTATTTATTAAATTCTTCAAGAGGTTTTTCATTATCGATATCAATAAGAATTTCTTTACTATTCGGAATATTTTCCCCTGGAAATACCAATGGAGTCCATCCATCTGATTTTGTAAAATGAAGCAAGTATCTACCAATTTGAATATCACTTTCAGTCATTTCAAAAGTAATAGGACTTCTTTTATTATCGATATTTTCTTGATGTAACAGTTTTTCATGGCCTGACCCTAGTTTCCAGAAAGCTAATGTTTTATCCTTAGTGGTTCCTTCTTCAGACCATTCAATTTTAAAAATACGTTTGTCCTCTTTTTTGTCTATATAATGTCTAATGTTGCTTATTTTCCATTTCTGAACGCCAAATAAATCGACATCTTCTATATTATCGTTTCCATAAACATCAAAACTAAAATTCATGATACTTTTTTCATTGGATCTTATTGTATCAGAAAACTTCGATAAATCAAATTTACAGATTCCTTTTCTTAATATCGTTTCCTCATATTGTTTTGTAGGTCCTAATTCCAACTTACATTTTCCATTTATTTCAGGGAATAAATTTACAATTAATATGGGGTTGGAATCTGAATCAAATAGCACTTCTTCTTCAACTTCAACATAATCACTGAATTCTGATTCGTATTTTCGATTATTTAGACCTTCAATACTCCATTTCAATTTTGGCATATGAAATTCAACAGGTATTTGTATAGGACTTTTAACATCGACAAATATTCTAAAATTTTCTTTTAGATAATCTTCTGATGAAGTTGTTTGCAAGTGATAATCGGTGTTATTTATTTGTTTGACTATATTTTTTGAGCCAATAGGTACAATTTCAGAAGTTTTCAAATACAAATTTATTTCATATGGACCATCAGTTTGTGGTATATATATTCCTCTATCAAATTCAAAACTAATAGGAGGAATGAAAACTACGTTAAATTCGTAATCTATACCTTCTATATCATTTGTTATTCTTATATCGAAGTTGCCTACAGCATTATTTCCAAGTAATGACTCATCAGATAGTGGAATTACACAGGTTGAATCATCTGGATATTCTAAAATATTTTCATAATCATTAAGTTTGGAATAGATGGGTTTTTGAAGTGTGGTTTCTCCACGATATGTAATATATAGATTCCAATCAGCACTATCAAGAGAATTTTCAGTTTGTATTTTTATAGATGGAAGTTCGCCAGAGTAAACTGGATTGCCATTAGAAGTGACAGAATTCAATAAATTCCCATTAACAAGTTTAGGCTTTAAATTCCTCTTTTCTGACACTGGTAGATGAAGACGATTCAGCTCTTTATCTTCTATAAAAAGGGGTTTTTCTGTATCTTGAATATTTACTGCAAAATATCTATATCCAAACCAACTCCCAAATAGGTCTCCTTTCTCAAAGATCAAAGATTCTGGCTTTAAATCATATTGTTTTTCTGCAACGACTATTATTGTATCTTGTGGTAATGTTTCTTTTTGTATTATTTTTTTACTGTCATATTCAAAAGCAAATAGAAGGCTATCTGTATGAAAACTACTTTCAAAGTCCCAACTTTGGAGTCTTTTACTTCCATTTAGTAACCTGAAAAAATACCTAGTTGCAGGGAATTTTAGTTTTATCTTTTTCTCTTCAGTTTCAATGTAGCTACCGTTGCGATAAGCAGAAATTTTTTCTTTATAGATGTTATTCTGTTCATCACTGATTTCTAATATAACCTTATTTATGTATTCATCAAAGATAGTTTGCTGTGGCAACACTAAAACTAAATCATCTTTATAATCAAATTTAATAATTGGTTGTCTAAACCTTCCGTGTTTGTTTATTGAAGTTGTACTATTGCTACTGGTTTTTGTAATATTTTGAGGATTATTCCACCAAACTATAAATGCATCTATAATTCGTTCTGATAATTCAATATTGTCTTTTTTTTGTGAAAGTGTTCCTTTTTGGCCAAATTCTAGCATCAAATAGGAGTTATAAAAAAAGCAATCTGCTATTTCATTTCCATATAACAAAAATCTCCTTATTGATTCACTAATATACGGAAAAGCTTGTGGGATTGAATTTAGATTTTCTTGGTCTGAGATTGATAGTTTCTTTTTATTTATGAGTCTAGACGAACCCTTTTCATTTATCCTTAATCTTTGATTGTTATAAGCCCTTTGTTTATTTAGATAAAACTTAATCCCTTCATAATCCGTACTGGGCAATTCGTCTTTCCTTTTAATTAGGACTTGGTCAAAATACTCTTCCAAATTTGAATTTGGGATCATTCCATGGATTAATATGTTTGAAACATATCTGAATGCACTTGGAATACTGAATTTTGGCAAATTATTTTCATGTAAATATGAAAAAAACAATTTTCCAATATTTGTTTTTTGAATAGCATCCAACTTTCCGATACTTTCTTCTACACTAGACCAAAAATCACCATTTTCTGAATTATATTCATATATCCCTTTCCATACTAAAAAATGAGATACAGAAGCCTTTGCATATTGCTTTAAGTACTTTATCCCTCTAATAGATAAGTGCTGTTTTATCAAATTGCCTATATGTTCTACCTCTTGAGGAGTAAGAACATTTTCGCCTATCAAGGTTATATTTTGTGTTCTATTATGCAATATCTTTTCACATTCTGCTATTTTAGAACAATTTTCAATCATATCAAGCACTTTTCCATTTAGAGTTTAAATTTTAGTTGTATGTACCTACAGTTTGATTAATTTACATATAAATGTAACGATTTAAATCTGTGATATCAGAATAATAAATAATCCGACTACAAACCTTTGCGGTTTATATCTTATATTGCATACCTACCCCACCTTCCATCAATTCACATAAATTTATCTATCAGTAAAGAAATATGTTTGTTAAAATATATGGTAAGTGGGGATGAAGAATGACATTAATTGAGAATCTGCAATCAAGTGCACAAACAGGATATTATACAAAATTGATTTTGAATACAGGGAATGAAATAGAAGGATATATCGATACTATTACTTCTGATTCTCTCATTTTAACTAATGAAGACAATATAGCAGGAATAAAATATGATGCTATAATATTATGGCAATTGTTTCCAAACAGCTGTTGTAATGAAGAAATTGTTGAACAAGATACTTCTACAAGCAATGATTCTGAAGATGTTGAAAATGAAAATAACTCATTTTATGAAAATGAGATTGTGAAAAAGATAGATGCCTTTGCAAAAAATGATTCTATTATCACTTACCTTCATCCCAAAGATCAACCAATTACTCAGGTGCCAGATATATTAAAAGTTTCAAAGGATGATGAGAAATCAATATGGGATAGCATTTTTTCAAAATACCAGAATGCAATAAAGCAAGATGATATGGAAAAAATAGAGTCTCTCTCAATAGAACTGGAAAAACTAAGTGACCAATATCCAGAATGTGCTACCATTGCCTATAGTACTGGTTGCCTTAAATTAAAAGCACATAACTATTCCGATGCAGGAAAATATTTCGATAGAACTTTTGAAATTGATAATAGCAAAGATTCACTATACAACGCTATTTTTTGTCATCTTGTTGCAGGAGATGAAGAGAAAGCATTAGTTGATATTGCAAAGTATTTCTACGAAGAAAAAACAATATCTCCTGAAAAACTGTTTTTTGAGT